>CAIWMA010000028.1 GCA_903913645.1 uncultured Bacteroidales bacterium
ATAATAGCCCTGGTACCCAAACAGAGACAATCCCTTTTCTTCTCTGCTACCATGCCAGCAGAAATCGTTAAACTTGCGGCAACCATTTTACATAATCCTTCAAGGGTTTCAGTTACGCCGGTTTCATCAACTGTTGATATCATCAATCAGCATGTTTTCTTTGTTGATAAAGGGAATAAACCCTCACTACTGGTTAACATCCTGAGGGACGAAAATATAAAAACCGCGCTTGTTTTCACTCGTACCAAGCATGGTGCCGATAAGGTTGTGAAAATCCTGTTGAAAAACAATATCACCGCTGAGGCAATTCATGGCAACAAAGCGCAGAATGCCCGTCAGCGTGCGCTAAATAATTTCAAGGCACAAACCACCCGTGTTCTGGTAGCTACCGATATTGCTGCCCGCGGTATTGATGTAGACGACCTCGAATATGTGATCAATTTCGAAATGTCGAATATTGCAGAAACTTATGTTCACCGTATTGGCCGGACCGGAAGAGCCGGTGCCAAAGGAACCGCGTATTCGTTTTGCGATGCCGAAGAAAAGGAATTCCTGCGTGATGTGGAAAAACTGATTAACAAACGGATTCCGGTTATCGAAAATCATCCTTTCCCGTTGATGGATCATAATCCTGTAAAGGAAAAGAAACAACAGGGAAGAGGCAACTCCGGACACCAGGCGCCTAAACCTGCAGCTGCATCTAATACAAGAAGATGGGCGGGAAGATCGAATTCGGGGAGGTAATTTTGATTTCCGATAGAGTAATTGCTCTATTTTTGCTTATTTCTTACATCTATTCTCGCCTGCGAGATGCGTTCGCGTAAGCCGCCTTCCACTAAAAATTCCTTTTCCAGGGTTTTAATTTGTTGAGCAAGCAAATAGGACGTTACATTTATCAGACTTATTAAAACATTTGCTGAAACTTCAGAATCAGAACTTTCAATTCCTTTTCTGTATGTTTCGTAAGTGGCGTCAGGTATTTTGTGTTTTAAAGTCAGTTTAGGATAAAAGGGATGTGATTTATCCCAATAGGTCAGTTTGTTGTTTCGCAAAAAATCTTTGTAGTCAATCAACAATTCCTCTAATGATGCGCGTGCAACATTAGTGAGTTTTATTTCCGTTTCCTTTGATGTTCCCGATGCCATACTGGCCTCTGCGATATTCTGTTTCCCTGAACGGGCGGCCTGCACCATTTGATCAATGGTTCGGTCATATGGGTGAAAGTATTTTTTAGAGAAATATTTCGTTCCGTCAAATATTATTTCTGCTTTCTGGTAGGTTATCAAACGCTCATAGCCTCCGTATTTGGGGATAAATCCATCGAGGTTGTATTGTTTGCCCATGGGATAATATTTTTATTATTGTTTGGCTTCGGGGGACAATCAAGACAATTTCGACAATTATTCAATGTCGAGATAGTCTTCAATGTCGTCCGTTATAAAAGATAACATTAAAAACCCACCTACTAATTATCATCACAAAACCTGATATCCTTAATATTTAACTGAATATTCTTAACCCCGTTCCATTCGTTTTCTTCGATATGGTAACAGATATTCATGCTTTGCCCTTTTTGAATCAGGTCAAATTTTTCGCCTTGCTGAAAAGCAATTCCCGAATATGGATCACTGCGCACGGATTCCTGGTAAACGGTCATTTTAACATGGTTTTTGCCTACAATCCGGGCATGACCTGAATCAACCGTATCGCGCGTCATAAAAACCGGCGACATATTTCCCGGGCCAAAAGGTGCAAACTGCTTCAGAATCCGAAGAAATTTGGGCGTGATCTGGTTCAGGTTCACTTCGAGGTCGACCTCCACTTCCGGAATCAGCATTTCATCCGTAATACTGGCTGAAACAATAGAATTGAATCTTTCCCTGAATGGCTTCAGGTTTTCGGGTTTCATGGATAAACCAGCAGCGTACATATGCCCGCCAAAGTGTTCCAGCAAATCGCTGCAGGCGTCAATGGCATCATACACATCAAAATCTTTAACCGAACGTGCTGATCCAGTAATTAAACCATTCGATTGCGTTAAAACTACAGTTGGACGGTAATACGATTCAGTAAGCCGAGAAGCTACAATTCCGATTACGCCTTTGTGCCAGTCGGGATTAAAAACCACAGTTGCCCTTGCTTTGCGGAGTTTATCATCTTTATTTATGATATCAAGGGCTTCCAGTGTAATTTGTGTGTCTAAAGTCCGGCGCTCGGTATTAAAATCATTTATCGTATGAGCAATGCTGGCCGCTGTTTCCATATCTGGCGAAACCAGCAGTTTAACCGAATTCCGGCCACTTTCGATTCGACCGGCGGCGTTAATGCGCGGGCCAACCACGAAAACCATATCGCTGATGGTGAGTTCCCGGCTAAAAAGTAATCCTGCATCTTCCCCGGTTTTTTTTATTTCCTCTTCCGCTTTACGGACAATATTGGCTACCCCAAGAATTGATTCAATTCCCGGACGAGGGTTTGTATTAATAAGTTTTAGCCCGAAATAGGCGAGAATACGGTTTTCACCAATAATCGGAACTATATCCGAAGCAATACTTATAGTAACAAGGTCGAGATATTTATAGAGGCTATCGAATGGAATATCATGCGTTTGAGCATAAGCCTGTATCAATTTAAAACCAACACCACAGCCGCAAAGCTCATCAAAAGGATAGGTTGAGTCAATCCGTTTGGCATCTAGCACTGCTACTGCCTGAGGTAATTCGTCACCTGGCCTGTGGTGGTCGCAGATTATAAAATCGATCCCAAGCTCGTTGGCATATTTAATTTTATCGACTGATTTAATGCCGCAATCAAGGGCAATGATAAGAGAGAAATTTTCCTGTTTAGCATAATCAATTCCCTGGAATGAAATACCATACCCTTCGTTATACCTGTCGGGAATATAATAATCAAGTTGTTCAAATCCATTCTCTTTCAAAAAAGCATAAACTAGCGAAACAGCTGTGGTTCCATCCACATCGTAATCACCATAAATCATTATTTTCTGATTGTTTGTTTTCGCAAACTCAATACGATCAATGGCCTTGTCCATGTCATTCAGCAGAAATGGATCATGCAAATGGGAAAGGTCGGGCCTGAAAAATGCTTTTGCCTCCTGGAAATTGGTAACACCGCGTTGCACAAGCAATTCAGCTAACGCATTTTCAATCCCCAATTCGCCTGCAATGCCCGAGACCAGGGATGCGTCACCTTTTTGTTTTAGTACCCAGCGTTTTTCCATACAGTAAGCCCTTCAGCAAAATATCTAAAAATTGTAAAAATGCAGCTTTTAATGCTTCATAAAATTGCAAAATAAATTGCAAAATTACACGCCGTAACTCAAGGCAAAAGTTCCTTTAAAATGTTGATCGCATAGCGTCAACAGGATTGAGGCGCGACGCTGACCAAGCCGGAAACAAACCAGAGATTAATCCAATAAATGCTGATACCGACATTCCTATGATTATATTCTTTAAACTCAGAACCAGCTCCATTCCTCCAAATTTAGTAACCAGCAATGCCAGGATATAAATAATCAGTAAGCCGACAATACCTCCTAACATAGATAAGAAAATGGCTTCGAAAAGAAACTGCTGCAATATAAATGAATTTTTAGCCCCCAACGATTTCTGAATACCAATCTGCGCAGTGCGTTCCTTAACGGAAACAAACATAATGTTGGCGATACCAAAACCTCCTACCAACAACGAAAAACCACCGATTATCCACCCAACGATAGCAACGACGCCAAATATCTGGTCGAAGCCTTTAGAGATAATGCTTGTTTCATTAATTGCAAAATCGTCCTTGGCGGCAGGTTTCAACTTGCGGACCGATCGCATAATCCCGGTTAACTCATCGCGTAAGGCTTCATTCGAAACATTTTTTTTCCCTTTCACTAGTATCGAAGACTCAATGTCGTGATTATTAAGATCAATAAAATTCCGGGCAAAATTTACCGGTAATACCACCCACCTGTCGTTTGAGCCACCGAAAGCATTGTCACCTTCTTCCTTGAATGTTCCGATAATTTCGATTTTACGGCCGAAAATCGTTATTTGCTCTCCAATAGGGTCTATAACTCCAGGCAAGAGTTCTTTGATGATTTTGCTCCCGACGATGCCTACTGCCCTTCCACCCTGCGATTCAGCCAGTGTAAAAAACCGGCCCTTATTCAGGTTTACAGTATTTACCTTGTCGTATTCGTGCGACGCCCCGATAATAACAGCATTTTCGAAAGTCACGCCATTACTTTTAATATTGCGTTCAGTGGCAACATAGTACCCGGTAGCTTCAGCCAGGCTACTGCGTTTCTGAATTTCTTCCATTTCCTGCAGCCGCGTCTCAGGGCGTTTCATATATTCCCACCATGCATAGTTCGCGTCGCCCATTGCCCAAGGCCATTTCTGGATATAAAGAACATTACTTCCCAGTTCTTCGATATTTTTACGCAATTTCATTTCAATGCTGTCGAATACTGTAAGCACCGAAATAACCGAAAATATACCTATTGTAATGCCTAAAAGCGACAAAAAGGTACGGACTTTATTGGCAGCAATTGCCTGTCGTGCAAATGCAAACGACTCTCGGATCAACCTCAGGTAAAGCATGATTATGTTTAGTTTATTTATTCTACTATTTTTGGTTTATTATATACTAACAGTATTGTTTGGATAGTTTCATGTTTCAAAGTTTCAGGATTCAGAGTTTCATTTACCCAATATTTTTCAGATGGTCTTGTAACATGGTATCTTGAAAGTTAATTTCACGGTAATAGTGATTTTTTTTTAAGCCCATCAATTTCAGATTTACGTAAATATTTTATAAAATTAGACAATTAGCCTGAGAGATTAAGACAATCATTTCTGAGTTCATTGTATTTTGTCTCTGTGATATGCCCGGCATCAAAAGAACGATAAACCTGTGATCTTGTTTCCCCAAGCGAACCCTTTGAAATATAGAGGAATTGAATAAATTCCTTTTTACCATCTCTTTCGAAACCCACAGCTATATTATCCATTACCGACCCACTCGAACTTAAAATCTGGTCCTTTATTGAATAATCCTTGCACAAGGTAGAATTAGCAACTATTTCTCTTATCTTTTTACAAAGTTCTCTTGCATTTTTCCATACTTCCAGATCTTCGAATCTTTGAACAGTCATTTCAAAATTCTTTAAAGCCAGTCGTCTGATTTACTTAGTAATTCTAAATCAACCTATTAGAGTTTCATTGAAACCTGAAACACTGAAACCTGAAACTTTGCAAAGCGAAAAAATCATTTTTTTGCAAATTACGGTTTTTGACAAACCCATTTTCCAATCCTCGTGTAAAATTACATACAATTTCGATCTTATGAACTTTTATGAAGTACTTTTGATAATTATTGACAGGTTTCCGCGTTCTGCTTAAAAAGAAGGCTCAAAATTTAATAAAATTGCAAAATATTTCTGAAAAAATTAAACCCCTATGAATCAAATAAAACCCATTCGATCCGCACTTATTTCTGTATTCCATAAAGATCATGTTGACGAAATAGTAAGAAAATTAAATAATTTAGGCGTTACTATTTATTCAACCGGCGGCACGTACGACTATATTCGGAGCCTCGGAATTGAAGCAATTACGGTTGAAAGCCTCACTTCCTACCCTTCCATTTTCGGTGGACGCGTAAAAACACTTCATCCAAAAGTTTTCGGAGGTATTTTATACAGGCGTGAAGAAGCCGAAGATATAAAACAAGCCGCTGAATTTGACATCCCGCCTATCGATCTCGTTATTGTTGACCTTTACCCTTTCGAAGCAACGGTTGCTTCCGGAGCCGAAGAAGAAGATATTATTGAAAAAATCGATATAGGCGGGATTTCACTTATCCGCGCTGCAGCAAAAAATTATAATGATGTTATAATTGTTCCTTCAGCCGCTCAATATACTGACCTGATAAAGCTGTTGGACGAAAAAAACGGAAGCAGTGACCTGAACGACAGGTACTATTTTGCAGCACAGGCATTTAATGTTTCGTCGCATTACGATACTGCTATTTTCAATTATTTCAATCGTAAAACGGATATTAAGGCATTCAAACAAAGCCTGAATAAAAATGAAATTTTACGCTATGGCGAAAATCCGCACCAGGAAGGCGTGTTTTACGGCGATATGTCCGAAATATTCGATCAGCTGAACGGCAAAGCCATCTCGTATAATAACATGGTTGACCTGGAAGCAGCTCTGGCACTAATCCATGAATTTACAGAACCAACCTTTGTAATTATTAAGCATACCAATGCATGTGGTGTTGCAAGCCGCCCAACTTTGAAACAAGCATGGCTCGATGCACTTGCCGGTGACCCGATTTCAGCGTTCGGCGGAGTGGTAATCACCAACCGGATTATTGACCTTGAAACAGCTCAGGAAGTGAATAAACTGTTCTTCGAAATAATAATTGCACCAGAATATGAAAATAATGCACTGGAACTCTTAAAGTCAAAGAAAAATAGAATAATTTTGCAGATTAAACCAGTTGATTTTCAGGCCAAACAATTTAAGTCGGTACTTAACGGGGTAATCGAGCAGTTAAAGGATGCACATACCGAAACTGTTGATGATCTTCAGACTGTCACCGAAGCACATCCTGATGAACAACAGGTTAAAGATTTATTATTTGCAAATATCATTGTTAAGCATTTAAAGAGCAATGCTATTGTACTGGCCAAAAACGGTCAGCTTTTGGGTGCCGGATGTGGAATGACCTCTAGGGTTGATGCACTGAAACACGCCATTTCAAAAGCTGCTGAGTTTGGCCTTGATTTGCACGATGCTGTAATGGCCTCGGATGCCTTCTTCCCGTTTGCTGATTCTGTTGAATTAGCCCACAAACAAGGTGTTACCGCTGTGATACAACCGGGAGGTTCGGTACGCGACGAGGATTCAGTGAACTATTGCAACCAGAATGGTTTAGCAATGGTTTTTACAGGATACAGGCATTTCAAACATTAAACAAAATTCCGGAATATGACCCGGATAAAATTCAGGAATACAAAAACACAATTAAAAAAAGGAAGTAAATAAACACATGGGACTTTTTTCATTTCTTACCAAAGAAATTGCGATGGATCTTGGCACTGCCAATACCATTATTATATATAATGACAAGGTAGTTGTTGATGAACCTTCAATTATAGCCATTGAACGCAGTACAGGCAAAGTGCTTGCTGTTGGTAAACGTGCACAGATGATGCATGGCAAAACCCACGAAAACATCAAAACTATCCGCCCATTACGTGATGGTGTAATTGCTGATTTCCAGTCGGCTGAATATATGATCCGCGAATTTATCAAAATGATAGGACCAAGCCGCAGCCTTTTCCCACCCGCATTGCGTATGGTAATCTGTATTCCATCTGGCATCACCGAAGTGGAGGAACGCGCTGTAAAAGACTCAGCCGAACAGGCCGGAGCCAAGGAAGTACGCCTTATTCACGAACCTATGGCTGCTGCTATCGGTATCGGAATTGATGTTCTCGAACCTACCGGAAACATGGTTATCGACATTGGCGGTGGTACCAGCGAAATCGCTGTTATTGCACTTGGTGGGATTGTAAACAACAAATCCATCCGCATTGCCGGCGACGATTTCAATGCCGACATCGAAGAATATATGCGCAAACAGCATAATATCAATATTGGCGAACGTACTTCGGAACTAATTAAGATTGAAGTAGGTTCAGCACTTACCGAAATTGATAACCCGCCACCTGACTATGCTGTGCATGGCCGCGATATGCTTACCGGTATCCCGAAAGAGATTTATGTAAACTACGCAGAAATTGCCCATGCCCTGGACAAATCTATTTCGAAAATTGAAGCCGCTGTGCTTAATGCCCTCGAAATGACACCTCCTGAACTGGCTGCCGATATTTTTAAAACCGGTATCTATCTTGCTGGCGGAGGCTCATTGCTGCGCGGACTTGACAAACGTATACACATGAAGACCAAATTACCGATCCATGTAGCCGATGATCCTTTGCATGCCGTTGCTCGTGGAACTGGTATAGCTCTCAAGAATTTTGATAAGTTTACTTTCCTTATAAAATAAAAAAGTTCCTTGTGCCAGGTTCCAGGTTCCATCGCCTTTCGGCATCCGGCACCTGAAACATGGCACCTTGCAATTAGCTCTAAGCATTTTGCATGCATTTTAAAAACTTATAACAAACGATACCGTAGCCGACTATGCGTAATATCCTGGTTTTTATTATCCGGTATCATTTCCTGCTGTTGTTTCTGCTGTTTGAATTTTTTTCAATCACACTGCTTGTAAATTCAACGTATTACCAAAGTTCAGCTATTCTGAAAGCAGGGAGCAGGTTTACCGGCCGTTTTTATACCAGTGTAAGCAATACTACCGATTATCTTAAGCTTAAAACCACCAATGAGCACCTTGCCCAGGAAAATGCTTTACTCAGGCAAATGAAGGGCGTTTCGTATCTGCGGAACGACACAAACAGCTTCTGGGTGAATGATACATTGTACAGGCAGCAATACAAGTACATTGTCGCAAAAGTTGTTCTTAACACTGTAGGAAAGCGAAACAATTATATCATGCTCGATAAAGGCAGCAACAGCGGCATTCAAAAGGATATGGCTGTGATTACTTCAAAGGGTATTGTTGGAACGGTAGTTAACGTTTCGGAGAATTTCAGCTGGGTAATGAGTTTGCTGAATAAACATACCCGTATCAGTGGCCGGATAATCAAAAACGGCCAGATGGGAACCATCGTCTGGAACGGCGTCGATCATTTATATGGTACCCTGACCGACATCCCGGCACACGTTAAAATAGCCAAAGGCGATACGATCATGAGCAGCGGTTTCTCCTATATTTTCCCTGAAGGCCTTATGATTGGTACGATATCCGATTTCAGGGTTGAGCAGGGCGATCACTTCTATACCATTCCATTCCGGTTCAGCGTTGATTTTAACGCATTGCAATATGTATATGTTGTTAAAAACCTGATGAAAAACGAACAGGAAACTCTCGAAAAAAGTATGGAAGGGCTTAAAGATGAATAGGCTGGTTGTTACAAATATATTCAGGTTTATAGCCCTGGTGCTAATCCAGGTGCTAATTATGAATAAGGTGAATTTCTATGGATTTCTCAATCCTTACATATATATATTATTCATACTCCTTCTGCCTTTCGAAACGCCAGGCTGGCTTTTACTGGTGTTATCTTTTTCAATAGGATTAACTGTCGATTTATTCAGCGGGACATTGGGCTTGCATGCAGCCAGCTGCGTTTTTGCAGGCTTTATGAGGCCGGTTATTATCAAATTTGTTGGTGAAAAGCCGGAGTATGACATTACAACGCAGCCCAAACTCCAGCAAATGGGACTGAAATGGTTTATGGCCTATGCCATGCTGATGATCTTTGCACATCACCTGTTTCTTAATATGCTCGACGTTTTCAGCTTCGATGAGTTCTGGCAAACGCTGTTGCGCGTTATTGTAAGCTCGCTGTTTACTTTTCTTTTTATTATGTTGTTTGAATATATTTTTGCGCCAAAGAAAGCGAAATCATAAAGCATTAGTGAGGCTTGTTTTGTTCATCGGGTAACTAAAAATCTTCCCGTGAACAGATATTTTAATTTGATTGTGTTGCTACATAATCAAAAAGCTATATATTTGATTTGAATTAAACCTCAGTCCAAACACTATGAAAAAGAAAATCTTACTCCAGGCAGTAATGTTGATTTCATTTTGGGCAGCATTTACACCGCTATCTGCGCAGAAATCATCCGAAAAGGTTAAAATCGAAATCACCGAAGCACTGAAAACATGGAACGAAGCTGCCAAAAGTGCAAATGTCGATCGATGCCTGGCCCTGTTTGATGATTCTGAAAATATAATGTTGATTGGCTCTGATAAGGGAGAAATAAATAAAGGTAAAACTCAGGCCAAAGAATGGCTTACACAGATTTTTGGATTTGCTAACTTCTCCTGGGAAATGGACAGTATAAACATTGATTCCAATGGCAAATCAGCCTGGGTATTTGTTGAAGGCACGATGATAGTAGAATTTAAGCAAGGAGGAACAAAAAGAACACCATACCGGTTTACCGGTATTCTGGTTAAGAAAAAAGATGAATGGAAATGGAAATTGTTTAATGGTTCAATTCCCAGGGGAGAATAGCTTTTGTAAATGAGCCTTTATAACTTTCAATTTTAAAAATTAACTTTATTATGATGAAAAAGAAATTAATTCTAACAGCCTTTATTGTTAGTATTGCCACGAATTACATCTTTTCACAAGATGCCAAACAGCTTATTAAATTACCTCAACTCACTGTTGAACAAAAATGGGAAACCGCTGAGGGCAATTTGGTATATTTTGTAATTTCCGGCATAAGTTATGCGAAATCTAAGGGTGAGACCCCTGAAGATTTCGGAGCCTGGACAGGCAAAGTAGGTTGCCCTTACTGGCAGTCGATGGATTCGATGAGCCCGGCAAAATTCGTCCAGGAAATTTCAGCGAATAAACAACAGTTTAAAGATTTCCAAATGGAAATCCTTGAGGCAAAAAAATCATTCGTAAAGGGACGGATGAAAGGGTATGGGAATAACCTTGTTACTATGTATAACCTCGGTGGAGTTACAGAAGATGATTATACCCGCTTTTTTAATAAAAAGTGGGAAACCATTGCAAATTGCGTCGGCTTTCATTACAAGCAGGAGAAAAATGGGGAATGGGTTTATTTTACTGTCTCTGAAAAGAAATAGAAAATAAAAAGAGCAGGCATTAGCTTCAATGGAGACATATCCTGAGTTTTCACAAATTGTTACTTTCACATTTGAAATATGCTGATCAGAGAAATAGTCTTTCCTTTAAAATCCAGAATATCATTAAAGATCAAAATCGCACCAAAATGAAAAACACTTTGCGCTTATTGTTTGTGGTACTGTTTATTTTTACTGCATGCCAGCCAAAAACGGCTACGACTCCTTTTGATAAAGTTGCTGCAAAAGAAGGTTTAACCAAAACCTTGGACACAATGTACGCTGCATTCAGGGCCAGAGATAGTATAACTTTTATGTCGTTAATGACGGAAGATGGATTATTTTGCGGAACCAGCCCAAAAGATTTCTGGGACAAGGCCACCTATGCAAAACTTATGACAGCCTTGCTTGCTGATACCTCATTGTCCACAAAGATTTCGGTCGATAAACGAGAAATTCGTTTTGATAAAACCGGGAATTCGGCTTTTGTGATAGACCAGTTCTTTTTTGCATGGAATAATAAAATCCCTGTTCGTCATACAATTCATTTCGTTAAAAACGGGAATGCTTGGAAATGCGATTTCCTGAGTACCTCTTATATTCCTAAGGATGAGGATATAGATAAAATATATAATGCCGTAAAGTAGTTCTGATTTAAATTAAATCGGCTATTTTCTGAAAAGCGTCATCATCCTTGATAACATAATACTCAGCGCCCTTTTGAATGGTTCGTGCCGCAATGCCATAACTTTCCTGGCTCGAAAGCATGATAAACCGGGTATTCGGCAAGTGCTTACGGATGGCCTCCAGAACCTCCAACCCGTTGGCAGCATCTTTCTTTACGGTATTCATATAATAATCGAGAATAACTACATCAGGGTTCTCGGAGATATGCTGTATGCAATCTTCCCCGGTAGAAAAAACACTGATGGTATGTGCTACTTTCCTCGTTAAAAAATCCGACAACGCTTCTGTTAACATTTCATCATCGTCAACAATAAATATTTTCTGGGGTTTCGAGAATTTCATAATGTTCCTGTTTTATACAAAAGTACTGTTTTTTGAATTTAATTACCTGCTTAATTCGTTCAAAGCCAACTCTACGTTATTTGTCAGAATGCCAATCGTGCTATTGATTAATTCTGCATCTGATCCGTCCCTGCACAGCTGTTCCAGCTTTATGGCAAGATCTTTTGTTCCGGTCATCCCCATCATAATCCACTTGGTTTTAAAGCCGTGAACCTGGTTGGCAATATCTTCAAAATCTTCATTCAGCATGGCTTTGTTTACTCTTTCAATCAGCGCAGGAGCAGTTGACGTAAACATATGGATGTACTTCTCGATGCGGGTTTCGTCACCTTCGCAGAATTTGATCAGGTAAGCCATATCGGTTACTACTCCGGATTGAATGTTTTTCGGGGAAGGTTCAATTGCGTTTTTGACCTTTAATGTGAGGTTCAAAACCTGCGCGATGCCTGTAATTAACTGTTGTGATTTGAACGGTTTTGGTATATACGAATCCATTCCGGCTTCCTTACATTTATCAAGATCAATGCGCAGTACACTGGCTGTTAATGCTATGATCGGTGTATCTTTTGCCGGACTTTCAAAATTTGTACGTATATACCTGGTTGCATCAAATCCATTCATCAAAGGCATCTGAACATCCATAAGTATTACATCAAATTGATTTTTACTTACCAATTCAATGGCTTCCTGCCCATTTATTGCTTCAAATATTTCAACGTTTGCTTTCGATTTCAGCGTGTCCCTGGCGACAATCCGATTGTATTCGTTGTCATCGGTAATCAGGATTTTTAATCCATCCAGAATACTTCCGTCAATATTTTGTTCCAGTGCCATACGCTGCTCCAATCTTTCAGCTGAGCCGGTTTCGAATTCCACAATAAAAGAAAATGTAGTCCCGGAGCCTTCTTTGCTTTCAATGGCAATGTTACTGCCCATCATACCTACCAGTTGCCTGGAAATGCTCAGTCCTAATCCTGTACCGCCGTATTTTCGGGTATCGGAGGCATTGGCTTGCGAGAAACTCTCGAAAACAGTTTGCAGTTTATCCTCAGGAATCCCAATCCCGGTATCATTAACAGAAAACATTATTCCACCGGTTTCTTTAATCACTTCAATTGAAACACTTCCTCTTTCTGTAAATTTAATCGCATTGCCGGCAAGGTTAATTAGCACCTGGCTCAGCCGTATGGGATCACCAATCACAACATCATCAATATCTGATGCAATTATTGTTATAAGTTCCAGTCCTTTTTCATCAGCGCGGTGGCGGATTACCTGCTTCACCTGGTCGACCAGTCCGGCAATTGAAAAATCAATCTGTTCCAACTCCATTTTACCGGCTTCAATTTTGGATAGATCCAGTATATCGTTAATAATATGCAAAAGGTTATCGCTCGATTTTTTGATTCCTTCGAGGTAAGATTTTTGTTTCCCGTCAAGTGGCGTTTCCAGAACCAGGCTCGTCATACCCATAACTGCATTCATTGGCGTTCGGATCTCGTGGCTCATATTGGCGAGGAACTGTTGCTTGAACTGTTCAGATTTTTCGGCTTTTTCCCGCTGTGTTTCGGCTTCGTCTTTCTGTTTGCGTATTTCGGATGTGGCTATTTCTACTTCTGTTTCCAATTCTCTCTGCCGCTGTTTGAAACTTGCCACACGCCAGCGGTTATATGCCAGGATCAGCAGCAATGCTATTAATGCATAACCGGTGCGTGCCCACCAGGTCTGCCACCACGGCGGCGTAATTTTAAAACTGTAGCTGCTGATCTTGCCAAAATCGCCATTTACAAGTTTGGCTTTTACCTGGAAAGTATACTCCCCCGGACCGAGGTTTTTATAATTTGCTGTTCTTTCATCCGTAAGGGCTGACCATATTTTATCATAACCAACCAGCTGATAGCTGAATAACACATTCCCCTGAATATTTAGATCTGTTGTTCCGTAAACCATCGATACCTGGTTTACATTATAAGGGAAAACAATGTTTTGCGGCAAAAGCATGAAATTTTGAATGGAATCAAATTTAAGTTTCCCAAGATTAACATTTGCTTCAGGCAGCAACCATCTTTTCCCTTTTCGGATGGAATCCTGCAAGCTCCGGTAATCAATTTCCTGCTGAAAAATATTCAGTTTTGTTATGGAAACAACGGGTGGTTTTTTTTCCTCAAGCAAGTGCTCAACATTTACACAGCCTGTCATTTCCTCATTGCTGAACCACATTTTCCCGTCGTCGTCGAACGAATACGATACGGGTGTAAACAGCAGGCCATCGGCCGGCCCGATTTGGGTTCGTTTCCCATTTTGAATACAGTTAAGCTTCCCGTCCAATATAGCCCAAACACGGCCTTTGTGGTCTGTTTTCATGAACTCCTGCAAGCCTAATTCCGTAATGTCGGCACCGGTACCAATTATGAGGTTTCCATCATTGTGTAGTTTAAAACTCTTACCATCGTAGGTCACAATTCCGGCTCCCATATACGAAATGAATAAAGTGCCACTTGCATCTTCTACAATTGCATTGATGCCAATTGAACCATGTTCAAGAATGAGACTATCCAATACCGGAAACCTATAAAAATGATGTCCGTCAAATTTCGCCAATCCACTATTATTCCCCCCAATCCAGATGTTTCCTTTTGAATCACAGAAAGTTGTATTTACACTTCCCAAACCATTTAATGATAGATTTTCACCATACCCTAGTAATTTGTCTTTTTTAATCCGTAGTAATCTGTATGTCCAGGATGAAAACCAGATATCCCCGTTTACTCCTTTTCCCACATAGCCAAAACACCCCCAACTCGATTTGCCGTCTATCAGTACTGACTTTATTTTATTCCCTTCAATAACACCTATTCCTTCACACCAATTGGAGTACCAAAGCCGTCCTTTATCATCTTTAACAACGCCATTTGTTTTAAAGCCAATGCCTGAATAGGTAACTGCCTTGTCTTTTTCGAAATAGGTATATTTTTCAAGATTTAAGATTAGCCGTTTATCTTTGTCAACCGGAAATACACCTTGTGTGCCGGGTATTGGAATATACGTAAATTCTGCCAGCTTTAATCTGTTCATACGGGCACCAAGCACCCAGGTGTTCCCCTCCGGATCGCTTGCAAGTTTCGCTATTGTTGTTTCATTTAAACCCGCTTCCCTGTCAATCTTTTCAAATCTTTTTCCATCAAACAATAATAGCCCTGAACCAACTGTTCCAATCAGAAGTTTATTCCCTCCTGTTCCTTTCAAACCAAATATGGGTGAACTCATTTCCGGCCCAAAATCATAGGTAGTTATTGTATCATGGCTTATCATACTAATACCTGCGAGGTAGTGTCCAAACCATATTTTGCCATCAGCAGCTGCATAAATGGCATATACATAGGTTGATGCTAATCCTTCTTCTTTTGAATAATTTACAAATGTTTGTCCGTCAAATTTTAGTACGCCGCCCGCCTCGGTTCCAAACCACATATTGCCTTCTTTATCTTCTTCAATAGCAGATACACCAATCGTTCTGCTGAGTCCCTGATCCCTGCCATAGTGCAGAAAGCCTTTCCCATTGTAGCAATAAATTCCATCACCGCGCGTTCCAAACCACATCTGCCCTTTCGAATCTTTATACATGATATACACATCCTGGTCTGTAAATCCTTCCTTCTTAAAAAAAGTATAGAAATACTTTCCGTCAAAATAACCAGCTCCATTATAGGCAGACCAAACGTTTCCGGAATTATCAATCTTAATGTTGGTTGCCGCTGTTAAAGCTCCCTGTGCAGAACCATACGATTCCATATAATCTCCTTGTATGTGTGAAATCTCCAGTCCGCTGGCAATCCATGCCGAGCCATCTTTGCTCCAGCAAATATCCTGTGCACGTTGATCGATATGCTGAATATCGTACATACCCGATTCGGAGAGTTTTAAAGGAGCAATTTTTTTAAATGTAGGGTAACCGGCAAGTTTTACTCTTGGTTTGGCTACGGTAAAGACAGGCTCCTTGATTTTTTTCATTCTCCGCCCTACCACGCCTGTTTTGACAGCTACTTTCACATTATCCAGGAACCGTTTTCCTGGCGATTGGACTTCACTGATTTTTTTTAGTGGAATATCTATCGTTTTTAAGGACAATTCAACATACGATGTATCCGGGTATTCGATAACCGAATCTGAAATTACAACCGGGTTGGGAGTTAGTTGTGACGAATTTGCACTGTCAGAGCATACCACGTTGCCGTTTGCCACTTTGCAGACTGTGGCCGGCTTGTGTTTGTTTTCCTGGGAACATGAAATGATTAAGAAGGAGAATGCTACAATTGAAAAAAGAAGTTTCATACTTACGATTTCTTTGAATAAATCATTCGCTTTTGTTGATTCAACGTCAACTTATACTAGACTTACAAGCTAAAAGCAATCAGAAGTACACCAGAAATGTCGATTAATCGATACTCTCTGTAGGTATAAACGCACCTTATTGAAGTATTTATTGATGTGTGCCCAAACAAATTTAGTATTAATAATTGAATATATGCTAAATGTTGTTTTTATTATGTATTCTGCTGCGATTTAAGCTTTATTACTAATGAATTGGAAAGTATTAAAACCCTCAATATTCCTTATCAAAAAAAATATTGCAGAGCAAAAAAAAATATACTTTTGCACGGAATTAACTCAAAAAAAATAATATGAAAAGATTACTTGCTGGCAGCCTTATCGTGGCTGTTTTTTTCTCACTTATGTCCTGTAATACCAAGAAAACAGACGGATACACTATCAATGGCACCTTCACCGGAGCTGACAGCGGATGGGTTCTGCTTCAAAAACGCGAAGAAGGAAAAATGATAACTGCCGATTCCGTGCAGGTTAAAGAAGGCAAATTCACTTTATCAGGAAAAGTTGATATGCCCGAAGTATTTTATCTGAAAGTTGCGAAAGTAGATGGTGCATTCCCGTTTTTCATTGAAAACGGTGCATTAACTATGAAAGTTTATGCTGACAGTATTGATAAATCATCGGTTACCGGTTCTGTGTCCCAGGATTCGTATGTTGCTTATCAGAAAGGCGAAGCTGTGTATAACCTCAAAATGGAAGCTCTTTACGGCAATTATACAAAGGCCAAAGAGGCAAATGATACGGCAGGATGCAAAGTTGTGGAGGCTGCTTTTGATTCAGTGCAGAAAGCATTATCCTTATATACAAAGGAATATATACTAAAAAATGGCAAAAGCGTTGTGGCTGCTTACCTTGCAATCAGCAATGCTTATGCATTCTCACTCGAAGAGCTGAAAGCCATCAACAAAGCTATGGATCCTTCCATTGCCAATTCAGCATATGTTAAAAATCTTGCCGAGCGCGAAATTATACTTGGAAAAGTTGAAGTAGGCCAGCTTGCTCCTGATTTTACAATGAATGATTCAACCGGAAAACCTATAAGCCTGAGCAGTTTTAAGGGCAAAGTGGTATTGGTTGACTTCTGGGCATCGTGGTGTGGCCCATGCCGTGCTGAAAACCCGAATGTAGTAGCCGCTTATAAGAAATTTAACAGCAAAGGATTTACGGTATTAGGCGTATCACTTGATTCTGATAAAGATAAATGGACTGCTGCTGTTGCAAAGGACGGTCTTACCTGGACACATGTAAGTGACCTGATCGGCTGGAAAAATGCTGCTGCAAAGCAATATGGTGTTATGTCGATTCCGGCTAACTTCCTTTTGGATAAAGACGGCAAGATAATCGGCAGTAGTCTTCGCGGCGAAGATCTGATGAAAAAACTTGAAGAAGTAATAGGGAAATAATTTCATGTTTCTTAAAGGCAAAAGCCCGGAATCAGTAATGGTTCCGGGCTTTTTATTGTGATTTGAAAGTGTAAATCTATTTAGGTCCATCCTCTTTAATGATGATGACTTTTGTCTCTTTTTTTGACGGCGCTGGCTTGTCAACTTCTTCATTGATTATCACCTGATCCCCGTTCTTAGTTTTTTTAACATTTTTGTGAATTACAATATTTTCGCTCGGTTGACCATTTATAATAACTCTTTCTTCATTCTGCGGTGCCATTCCTTGTTCTCCATCCTTTAGGATAATCACCTTATGCTCCTTTTTATTTCCATGTTCGTGTTCTTCACTGTAACCTTTACGATCCTCAAACGTAATGATTACCTTTTTGCCGTTGCGTTTCTTTTTAACTACCACCTGTTTCATTTCGCCAAAAGGCATAACATTTTCCAGTCCGAACGACCTGAGCATGCCCTCCATCATGTCCTCGAAATGAGGTGACTGCACAGGCGAAAAATCATCAGGCATTTCGAAATCAAAATGATCTGAAGAGCCCTGGTGATGTGAATTCGGAACAGCCATATCAAACTTATCGCTGAAAAGGATAATGGTATCATTGTTTCTGAATATTGTGTCTGGCTCCTCCTGGTCTGAATTGTTCCAGGACATTTCCTGATGCCGTGGACGTCTGATAATTATGTTTTTTTCAATATTATCACCAGATTCAGGAATATCATTTAAAACGCCCTTTTCTTCGAGGAAGGCATCAGCATTAAATTCCCCGTCGGTAACCACCGTTGTATCTATAACCACAGTATTCCCGTTATCTTCTTTGGTAACATGAATAGTAATAGTTTTCATGCTTTTTGAATTATCATCGGTTTTATGCTGAGCATAGCTGTTGCCCGAAAAAAGAAGAAATCCAGTGATTGTAAATGAAATGAGAAAGAGAATATTCCTGGTTTTCATAACTATGTTTATTAAGGTTTTAGTTTGCGAAAATTTCAGGTCAAAAATAGGCAACTATTTATCGTTTGATTCTTACTGCCCGTTAATTATTGTTAAGTCTTGTTAATTACCAGGTGGTTATGCAAATGCGACTGAATACCTTTCACTTCTTACTGTATTGTTCCTGGTTTTTAAATACTTTTGAAGTTCATTGAGTTGAAATATGATAAAATCAGAAGGCGCAATACCTCTTTACCATTTTGATACCCTGGGCAGGGCCTCAAACCTGGCTCATTTTATAACCACCCGTACCGGCGGTGTGAGCCTTCCTCCATACAATTCATTGAATCTTGGCCTTCATACCAACGATAATTCCGATCAAGTGCTGGCAAATCGAAGTTTACTTGCCGAGGCAACCGGAATTGCAAAAGAGAATTTTTTATACGCCAGCCAGGTGCATAGCGGCGATGTAAAAATTATAGATTCAATGGCAATCGAAAACGGCATTTTATCTCAAAACCCACGCACGGATGCAACAATTACAAACCTGCCCGGCATTTGCCTTATAGTAATGGTGGCCGATTGTGTGCCGGTGTTATTATTCGATCCGGTTAAAAGAGTAATCGCTGTAATTCATGCCGGCTGGCGGGGTACGGTGCATCAGATTGCTTCCATTACTGTAAGAACCATGGCAGAACATTTCGGGTGCGATCCGGCTGATATAATTTCTGGAATAGGGCCTTCCATAGGACCTTGTTGCTATGAAGTCGGAGAGGATGTCAGGGATTTTGTGTCACAGAGTTTTGGCACTACCGAAGGATATCTGATCCGAAAGAATGTTTCTCCTAAACCTTATTTCGATCTTTGGTATGCCAACCATAAACAGCTTACTGATAATGGTTTGAAATCCGAGAATATTGAAACTTCAGAAATTTGTACACAATGCCATTCTGATATTTTCTTTTCTTCGCGGGCTTCAGGAGGCGTAACAGGGAGGTTTGCAGCTGGGATTTGCATAAAGCAGGTTTGAAGAGTTTCTTGTTTCAGGTTTCAAGCTTATGGAATTCTTCCGGATCGGGATTGTGTAAACCCAGATCTCAATACTACTTTCGTTTGGAGTCATTTACCTCGAAATGCAAATCAGGTGATAAAACATATCCTATAAAAATACGTTATCACCTGATTATTTAATTTCGCGGTTTTTCTGTGCAATTTGTCTGATAAACGCCGACTTGCCGTTATTAAGTCGAAACGTCGCTCCCTCTCCCTAAAATCTAATCCCAAAAAACTAACCCCTAGAAGGGAAGATCATCCTCAACCGGTGCTGCATTAAACGATGCCGGAGCATCATTTGGCACTTGTGGTGATGAGGTGTGTGTTGGTGCGGAGGCCGTTGCGCCTTGTTTTTCAACTTTCCAGGCCCTGGCTTCGGTAAACCAGCGGGCGTTATATTCGCGGCTTTCGATATCAAAAAACACTTTTACCGATTCATTTAAAACTAATCCAGCCTGGTCTATTTTATCGCCCCACAGGGAGAAACATATTTTTTTCGGGAACTGTCCGTCGGCTATTTCGATAATAAATTCCTGCTTGCGCCATTCGCCGTTTTTGCCCTGACCGGTTACCAGTGGTAACAGCTGGGCTACTCTTCCGATGATTTCCATAAAGTATAATTTTCGATTTTAATGTGCGAAAATAGGATAAAAATTCAGATTTTGAGGTTGATGTTTATAACTAAATTTGCATCTGAAGCTAACGCCTCAACTATTTCTAACTGATTTTTTGCGATTTGAGCTAAAGTGATGTATCTTCGTTATTGTAATGTTTGGCATAAGCCTGGAATTTAGTTTATAGAGTTGTATATATAGGGCCTGGGAATAGTGTGGTGTCGTAAATTGATGTTTTATAGTAAGTTATATAATGACAAAATGAATCAGCCATGAAAAAATCAGCAGTAATCATATTTATCATTTTTGCAGTAATAAGTTGTACAAAAGACAAGACTCCTTCGATTACTCCAAAATTAAAAAACTGCAGAATTGAATATCTTTTTTTTAAGGATGAAATAACTATTCTGGGCTATCAATCTATCATTTTCCCACCCTATGATTCTTCTGTTGTCGCCTGTTCCTATTCCTATGCAGATGACAAATTGACAAAGACAACAGGCGGATTTGTTTCAGTACCTTCGGGATCAAACTTTTCTAACTTTATCTTCTCAACAGATGCATACGATTCAATTCACTTTGAAAATAACACAATTTATACTTATGCTAAGATTAATTTCGGGGAATTTATTCCTACCTACATTTCGAGTCCGACTATATTTACCCTGGATTCTCAAAATAAACTTATAAAAATCAGCAAAAAAGATGCTTTTGATCCTTACGGTCTTGTTTTAAATTACTCTTACTCCGAAAACCTGGTTACTGAAACAGATAACAATGGCTTAACCCGACGAAAATTATACCTTGAAAACAATAACCTGGTTAAAGTAGTTACTGAAGTTTATGATTTACAGGGAGCACTCTACTCGAAAAAAGAAATTCTATTCGAGGGCTTTGACAATAAGCCCAATCCTTTCAAAAATATGTACTATGTGAAAGGCGCCTTTTTCCGTGCTTTCTCAGAAAATAATTACCAAAAGGTTACTGTAACTGAATATTCCCATTTGTTAGATGGAACTTTCGGCATTAATTCTACATGGTGGTTTACAATGCCCTTCGATTATAATGCTGACGGTTATCCTAAATTTGGAGATTACGAATAAGACCATTCGTTGCCCTTAAACAATTCGATCCAGCCAAATCTAAATACTTTCGAAAAGACAAGTAAAAAACTTTTGTCTGGATCTCATCAGATTTTTAGCTTAGTTCCTCTTTAAAATGCTAAATTCTATTTTAAATTCCCCTTTATGTCCTGACTTCCTCTATTCTAAAGAGAGCTATTGCTTTTGCCGGCTTTCAAGTAAATATAAATTTATTGCTTTGCATAGTTACATCTTCCAAAACCTGAAGAATTATCCTATATTTGTAAAACAAAATCTGCTTAATTCCAACCAGGACGCGGAAGCAACCAAGTATCCACTATTCAAAATCAGAAAAGCGTGCTAAAAACAATCAGCTGGTTTACATACCTGTGGTGGAGTATGTTGATACCAAGGTTTAAACTGATGAAACTCAACCGGCAAGGGAAAATAGCCGAAAGAGATGCCTGTGCGAACGCCATTGCACGGCGTTGGGCACAATCGGGCCTTGCCATGAATGGCTCATCAATCAACGTATTTGGTATCGAAAACGTACCTGAAACAGGCGGCGTGCTTTTTGTTGCCAATCATCAAAGCAATTTCGATATTCCAATACTTGTTGGGCATGTTCCACGCGATAAAGGCTTCATCGCCAAGCTGGAATTGCTGAAAGTTCCGACTTTCAGTCGCTGGATGAAATATATCGGCTGTATTTTTATCGACCGGAAAGATCCCCGCCAATCACTCACCGCAATAAACGAAGCTGCGGAACGTCTCAAAGCCGGGCATTCTCTCGTTATATTTCCCGAAGGAACCCGCAGTGCAGATGGAAGCGTAGCACCGTTTAAAGCCGGTGGACTGAGGTTGGCCATGAAAGCAAAAGTACCTATTGTGCCGGTAACTATCAGCGGGTCTAAAAATATAATGCCGAAAGGCACTTCTCTTATAAAGTCAGCCAGTGTAAAAGTTGTTATTTCGGCGCCGTTGCTGCAGGAGGATGTTAAAGGGATGGACTCGAACCAAATCTCTGAAAAGGTAAGGGATGTAATTATTTCGAATCTTTAAAAATATGGTAAGGATTTTCCTTCTGATTTCAGTGCTTCGGCAATTATTTGAACCTCAGTTTGAAAAGCTTCATTCAGTTTTTAAAGCCAGGCGCTGAGCATTTTCGTAATACCCGAGTACAAATATGCGGAAGAATAACAGTCCTGCTCCGCAAACCAGAGCGCTTATCCAGAAAATAGCCGAAAGTGAGATATACTGCGCTATCAACCCGGCCATAATCATTCCGAATCCCATTCCCATATCAACCGCTGTATATAGCGTTGAGTTTGCAGCTCCGCGATGTGTTGTGTCCGCCAGGTTATTCACCATCGACGAGAAGGTAGGAAATATTACACCGTTTCCAAATCCTATAATTATTGCGGACAGATAAAAAAGTGTTTCGTTTTTCGCCATCGCCAGCAAAGGAAAACCTATGATCAGGAGAATAAGGCAGATTGTAATGATCCTCCGCGGACCTTTTCTATCAAATACTTTGCCTGATGTTAACCTGGCTGCCGCTATGCCGAAGGACAAAATCAGGAAGTACAGGGAAGAATTCTGAATTCCGATTTCACGTCCGTAAAGAGCAATAAACGACAGCAGTGCGCCATAAGCCATCATGGTTATCAGCACATTTAACGACGGCCGGATGGAGTTCTTATCGAACATGCTGTTCCATTTAAGCTGAATACGTTTTCCAACCACGAACCGCTTTCGCAGATGCACCATATACGCGCATGCCAGGCTTGCAGTGCTGATAAAACATCCAGAAACAAACATAGGAACATATCCCCATTGGTGGCAGATAAACAAGCCGATAACAGGACCTACCGACATGCCCAACGTGGTTGACAATGCAAAATACCCGATTCCTTCGCCCCTTTTCGACGCCGGGGTAATATCCACTGCAATAGTTGATCCGGAAACTGTTGTAAATCCCCAGGTAAGACCCTGGGCAAACCGCAGCATTATGATAGACAAAATGGTTCCGGCAATTAAATACCCCGAAAAAAGGAATGAGTAAACCACTAAAGCGGAAAGAAAAATGCTACGGCGACCAAACCTGTCGAGAGCAAATCCCGAAAAAGGGCGCACCAGTACCGAAGCAATGGTGTAAATTCCAACAACCACTCCTACCTGCACTTTGGAGGCATGCAAATCACTGACTAAATAGATGGGTAAGGCTGAAAGTATAGCGTAATACGTAATATACATCAGGAAATTCGATATTATCAGAAATATAAAATTCCTGTTCCATATCATCTCATTCTCATTACTAATGCCTGACTTTTTCATACCTGCCGGCAAAGGTATTGATAAATGAACGGTAAATTTGATTTGAATGGCACTAACTATAAAAAGCAGGCAGCATGCGATTACTTTTAAATGGGATTGAGAATTGGTTTGCTGGCGGAGTAAATGCCCCTTGCTAATTCGTTTGTAAAGTCCAACGAGAGGCATGCATAATCCGTCGAGAGCAAAAATAGTTGCGACAACTTCAAAGATAAGCCCAACGAGAGGTCTGCATAATCAGGCGAGAGCAAAAATAGTTCCGGCAATTTCAAAAATAAGTCCGACGGGAGGCTATGAAAATCGGACGGGAGGCGATGAAAATCCGTCTCGGGGCAATGAAAGTCGGACAGAAGGCGATGAAAGTCGGATGGGAGGCGATGAAAATCCGACAATTTCAAAAATAAGACCATTAATTTCAAAAATAAGTCCGACAATTTCAAAAATAAGTCCGACAATTTCAAAAATAAGTCCGACAATTTCAAAAATAAGTCCGACGCCAGGCGATGAAAATCGGACGGGAGGCGATGAAAATCCGTCTCAGGGCAATGAAAGTCGGACAGGAGGCGATGAAAATCGGACGGGAGGCGATGAAAATCCGATAATCTCAAAAATATGTCCGATAATCTCAAAAATATGTCCGATAATCTCAAAAATATGTCCGATAATCTCAAAA
>CAIWMA010000029.1 GCA_903913645.1 uncultured Bacteroidales bacterium
CTCAATGAATGAAATTATATTATTGTGGTCATATTGCACCCCTCTAAGTAAATAATCAAGATCAGACAGTTTTATGATCCTGTTATCAAGGTTCGCCCTGGTTGCTAAATCCTCAGCTTTATTAATATAATCTTTGATTGTCCGGTTTATGATGTGCCAATTATCACAACGAGAAGAAACCTCTTGCTTTTCTTCGTTCCAATGTTTTTCTAAAACCGATTTGTGAAGGGAATAATATTTTCTTTTCCCGTTAACACTTGCATATAACACAAGTGTTGTAGTCCCGTTCTTTCTGGATTTGTCGGGGCGTAATGTTACTCTAAATTGTGTAGTGTTCATGAGCAATTAATTGTTAATTTTTTTGTGAAAAAAGTGTCGCAAAAATGTCGCAATAACTGCCGTAAACATTGAAAAGAGAAGGTTTCAGAATGTAAGCCAAAACACTTTGAAACCCTTTTAAACACTCATAATGAAGTTAATTGTTTCATTATGAGTGCGTTAACGGTGGGCCCACCTGGACTTGAACCAGGGACCTACTGATTATGAGTCAGTTGCTCTAACCATCTGAGCTATAGGCCCTTTGAATTAAAAGCTTTGTTAAACTTGCAATTACGGGTGCAAATTTACACTTTTGCAGTCAAATTAAACGCCTGTTTCAAATATTTTTTTTATGCCCTTAATAACTGCCTCAAAAACAAAGAATATTATCTTCGATTTAGGAGGTGTCTTACTGAATATCAATCCGTTACTATCCTTACTCGAACTTGAAAAGATAAGTGGTATTAGCCAGGAAGAGTTAATTACGAAGCTTGCCAGCGAACAAATATTCAAAAAATTTGAAACAGGAAGCCTGGATTCCGCTCAATTCCGGAGAGAATTATGCCGGATAATCAACACCAGTGCCAGCGATTCAGAAATTGACCGGATCTGGAACAAGCTTATACTTGACATTCCTGTGCACCGGGTAAATTTGTTAAAAGAGTTGCGGGAAAATTACAAGGTTTACATGTTATCAAATACAAACAGCATTCATTTCGATTATTACTCCCGCGAGTTCGTTGAAAATTATGGTATTAACCTGGTAGATTTATTCGACCATGTTTATGTTTCGCACGAAATTGGAATCCATAAGCCCGATACAGGAATTTATACCTTCGTGCTTGAAAATGCAAGTATTAAAGCTTCGGAAACTGTGTTTATTGATGACTCCCTGGCCAATATTGAGGCAGCGGAACAACTAGGTATCGCAGGAATTCATATTACGAATGGCAGGGATGTCACTTCTTTTTTTGAGAATGGAATACTGAGGTAAAGCACCTCAATTTTGCCTTTGATCAAAAAATGGAAAATCCCTTTCATTTCTTAAATCCCAAGTTCAAAATCTCAAGTTTCAAATCTCAAGGACAAAGCCGGAATTTCCAGAAAATTAATGGTTTGGCCTTGATTCCATTGGCTCGGAACCTGGTACCTTGATTTTATAAGAGAAGGAATTACTTGTCTCGCGAAAAATCGATACTGGTGCTTTTAGAAATCCGAGTTGCTTCCGCTCGCAGTTGCCAGGCTATAAACATGATCTTTTATTCTTTGTGCCCATTGAACATGAGTCATCGATTTATCAAATTTCTGCCAGGAAACAGGCTTCCCAATTGTTAATCTGATAGTTTTATTTCGTTTCAGAAACAATTCGCGGGGTAATAAAGCCAGTTCAATATTTGTTTTTATACCCAACGCCCTCCTCAACAGGTTGATACTATAAAACATCCTGGAATTCCTGCCATGAAAATAGAAAGGGACAATATCCCGCTCGCATGAGATGGCTCGTGTTATAAAGCTTTTCTGCCAGGGCCGGTCCTGGATTTTCCCGTTATACCATCGGGAAACTTCGCCGGCAGGGAAATGAGTAATTGCAACATCCGAACGGTATACCTTCTCCAACTCCGAAACATAGTTTTTGGAACTCATCCCGTAAGGATTTACATAAGCAATATACGGGCGTAGATTAGGTATAAATCGGAATGATTCATTCCCTATAGCTTTAAAAGTTCCGTATTTGTCAATAACTGTTTTGGTAAGGATCAACCCGTCGACAATCCCGAAAGGGTGATTGGAAAGGAAGAAGCATTTCCTGTTTTCAGGAAGGTTTTCAAGCCCTTCCACGATGAGGGTGATATTGAATTCCTTCATTATGCTTCGGTGGAAATCAGCTCCTTCGCAATCCTTAAACTTATCGAGGATAGCGTTTATTTCGTCCTGCTTTATGATCCTCTCCAACCTTCGCACTAAAAAAGACGGAAACTTTTTCAGAAAATCCGAGTCACTTTCTTTAATGGAAGATGCGAGGTCGATATGTTTCATAATTTGCAACTGGTAATTATTCTGTAGTGCGCTTTTTGTGTGGAAAATCTCACCTCTTACCTGCAAAGGTGGAACAAACATAGTGAAAAAAGTGATATTACTACTATCCTGCCGGTTAAGGTAGGTATAGAATAAATTATAAATGAATACTTACTGCACCAGTTAGTATTGAAACTATCAGCATAATCAATACCGTAACAACGGCCCATTTCAATGTAAATCGTTGATGATCGGCATAATTCACTCCAGCCAATTCTACCAGAAGGTAAATAGATGCAATCAGCGGGCTTAACATATGAACTGATTGTCCTAAAAGCGAAGCCCGTCCAATTTCTGCAGCTGAAACTCCGAAATGTGCTGCAGTTACCGCTGTAACCGGAACAATACCAAAGAAATAAGCTTCATTGGTCATAAAATAGGTAAAAGGCATGGAAGTAATTGCCGTAACGATTGAAATATTCGGCCCTAATGAATCTGGAATAATATGAATGAAACTTTGTGCCATGGCATCCAACATTTTTGTACCCGACAGAATACCTGTAAATATGCCGGCTGCAAATACCATGGAGCCAACAGACAGGGCACTTGCGGCGTGTTTAGCCAATTTTTTTCGCTGGACTTCAAGATTTGGAAAATTAATTATCAACGCAATTGAAAGGCCAATCATGAAAGAAATGGAAACTGGAAACCACCCCAAAACCAATGACACCATCAGAAGAACGGTTAGTAAAAGATTGAATACCAAACCCTTTATATTCTCACTCTTCATTTTTTCAGGGATCTCAATATGTATTATCCCTAACCTTTTTTGCTCTCTTTTACCAAATAAATAGGCCAGGAACAAAACCCAAACGATGGATGCCAGCATACCAGGAATTAACGGAATGAATAGCTCAGAGGGGTTAATGTGTAACGCGCATAATCTTGCGGCCGCTCCAGTCCATGGCAGTTTAATCATAATTCCAACACACAATGTCAGAATTGAGGTTAAAATCAAAGGATTGATCTCTAGCCGTTTATAAACCGGAAGCATTGCTCCAACCATAATGAGGTATGTGGCTGCACCATCGCCATCAAGTGCTACGATTAGCGAAAGTATGCAAGTTCCCATGATTACTTTTAGGGGATCGCCCTTTGCAAATTGCAGCATTTTATTGATTAATGGCTCGAATAGACCGGCTTCAAACATGATTCCGAAGTACATGATTCCGAAAATGAGCAGAACTCCGGTTGGCGCGGTCGCCTTCAGTCCGTCTTCCATCATTTTACCTATTCCTGATCCAGCGCCGGCAATTAAACCAAAAATGACAGGAATTAGCGTCAAAGCGACTAATGGAGAAAGTTTTTTGGTCATGATCAGCACGATGAAAGTTATAATCATCCCGAGACCAAGTAAAGACAGCATCGTTTCGCTCATGCTTTTTATATTAAATTTCAGACTTCAACAAATAAATCCGGTGACAATTTGTGTCAGACACACAGTTCCTTCTGACGAACAATTGAAAAAGAAAGAGGTAACCGTTTCTGGAATAAACGGTTAACCTCTTCTTCAACAACTATCAATTTTCAATCAAAGCTACTTTTACTTCAATCATTTGACAATCTTACCAATTGATCACTTTAATTGGAAGAATTGGCTGAGTACAGTTACGATTGACACAGATTAATCACCATAGGTGTATGACCATTCTTCTGTTGTAGCGTCAGCAAGTGTTTTTACAGCTTTTGATACCCTGTTTCTGGTATCAAATGTATAGACAAAAGGAAATTTAGTCTTAACAATCGGATTTACCCTTGGATCCCATTGCTCAAAATAATCAACAAGTTTGGCACTGGGTTTTCCATAAAAATTGTTGATGGGTTTCCACTCAACATCATTTATATGTGCCTGAGGTATCCCAGCTGTATTGTCAGTTGTGGTGTATGTATATTCCCTGACTTTTTTTACGGTTACACCATCATCATCGTACGTGGTTATTTTGGTGACATTGCCATCTGTAATGGTTAATAAGTTATGCAAAACAGCTGAGCCGCTCCACGTTTCAAACGTCTTTACGAGAAAACCATTTGCATCATATTCGTACAGATCACCTGATGAATAGTTTTTAGTAATATTACCATTAGCATTAATATCATATTCGGCCCATCCGCTAGTACCATCTTTAGCAAGGGTTAACTTACCGGGTACCGAATAATCAAAGGTTACATCTTTATCTAAACCACCATCCCAGTAGTTAACAAACTCTGTAATTTGATTGGATGTTGGATCATACGAAAAATTCCACTGATCGGTGCCGCCTTGCCAAGCTGCATAGAATGAAAGTGATCTTACTATTTGATCATCCAAAACACAGCGAAGGGATAATCCACCTCTTTTGCCAGGGTTGTATGATGCATTAAGGTTCAGAACGTCAGCGTCTCCTGTCATATATGCAGCATTCCCGTTTGTAGCACTAAAATCGGTTGAAGTCCATAAATAACAATAATTGCCATCGTTAAATACACCGCTAGGGCTACGTTTGCCGTTTGCTTTTGCGGAAAAACCACTTGAGTTGGTTGCGGGGGGATCACTGCCTGCTACCCAGGAATCAACTGCCGGGTCTTTCATCTTAGCTGATGCAATGTCAAGACCACCCAGAAAAGTTCCCAACGTATCGTACTCGGCAATAGATGGCAAATGCCAGCCTAACGGAGTAATATTACGGGCATCGTTTGCGGCCCACCAATTGTACAGTTTCCCTACTTTCCCATTAGTAGCTGCATCGTTATTTGCATAACACCATGCCGGGGTAGATAAAGCAGCTGTATTTGCCCAATCGGCATCTACGGTTATGTTAGTAATATCTGCACCTGTCCTGTATTTTGTAGTTGCCAGGTTTTCAGCCATCCATACTTGATTGCCAATTTTTACTGTTGCATAGTAATTGCCGGAAGCATCTTTGCATTCAATAAAGTTGAAATTTACTGTCTTGTCATCGGTTGGTACATCGGTAACAATAGTAGCATAATTCCCGGAGATTCCTTTATATAACATGATATCACCTGGTGTATAAGCCAAAGAGGCAGAAGCTTCAGCACTTTTAAGCGGACTTACTGTATTCTTTTCCTGAACACCCATAAAAGAAATTTCAGGACGCCTATTTGAACTGGAAATACTAATCATTTTGCCTGATAAAGCATATCCAGCCCCCTGTGCACTTATTAAATATGCACCTGTTGGTACTGAAACCTGGAAGGAATTTGTTCCTTTTTGTAAATTCTGTGTATAACCGGCAATTTTTCTGCCATCCATACTGTATACACTGATCCGGGCGTTTCCAGCTTGCTTTGCGTAAAACGAAACAGTTGAACTTCCTGCGACTGAGCTGGAAATACGCATACCATCATTGACAGCAGTCAATGGGTTGAGGGCTGTATTAGTTACATTTAAAACCAATACATCACCACCAGGCACTGTAACAGATGTGCCTTTTGTAATATTTTGTGCTTCAACACTTCCAACAGTTGCGCTTTTACCCGATCCTGTAAAGGAAATGGTATAATCCACTGCGAATGCTTGTAATGTTCCCAGGAACACTAAAGCTAAGGCAAATAATGCCAAGGAGTAGTTTTTTTTCATTGTTTTTGTTTTAAAGATTAAACATTAATTAATTGGGGGTTAGAAATAATTGATGATTTAATTTCCGGCAAGAATAATCAGCGCCAGGCCAGCTGTGAAAAGTAAAAACATAAATGCGAGTAAAGTATTCACTGATTTGTTAGCGCCTTTGAATTCTTTCCAGATAAAGACGCCCCAGAAAGCACCGATCATGGTAGCACCCTGACCTAGTCCGAAGGAAATAGCATACCCGGCTTTGTTAGCTGCCAGAAGGCTTAGCGAAGTTCCTAAAGCCCATACCATACCACCGATAATTCCTGATAAGTGGCTCTGGAAATTACCTTCAAAGTATTGTTTAAAATTAACGGGTGTGCCTTCGATAGGATTCTTCATAAGGTAAGTATTGAACAGGAAATTGCTGATAACAATACCAATCACAAAGAAGAAAAATGCTGCATAAGGTGTAAGTTTTCCAGCTTCGGACAATCCGGTAGCTGTAGCTTCCGGATCTGTTGCTATAGCGCTGGCTACAAAACGGAAGAACCATGCCATTAAAAAACCTGCTGACACCGAAAGAAGAATCCCTTTGGTTGATGCTTTCTTTTCAGTTACAGAGTGCTTTTTATAAGCAACAGCATCAAGAATGATTGCTACAACAACGATTCCCACGCCCAGAAACAGAAGCATGGGATCTCCTTTTGGCGCAGCAATATAATTGATCAGTACTCCTAAAACCATACAAATACCGACTCCTACAGGGAATGCAATTGCCATGCCTGCAACTGAAATAGCTGCAACCAGCAGAATATTGGAAAGGTTAAATATTATTCCACCTAATATAGGATTGAGAATGCTCGAAGTACTGGCTTGTTTGATACTCTCAACAAAGCCCATCCCAACGGAACCGGTACTTCCTAAAGTGAAACCAAACAGCAGAGAAAACAGTAAAATACCGATTACATAATCCCAATAGAAAAGCTCGAAACGCCAACTTTTGGCGGCCATTTTCTGAGTATTGGCCCACGATCCCCAGCATAGCATGGTAATAAAAGTGAGAACAACTGCCAGCGTGTAACTACTTACGATAAACATGGTTTTTAGTTTTAGTTAGTATTTATTTGGTTTAATGTTATTGTTAATCATTGTGAGAAGTCCGAAGACGGAAGTCGGAAGACCGCCCACAACAGATTTTAAAGACGTAATCACGTTTTTCTCAAATATTTTGATTTAGCTCTCATTCTGTATTTTTACATCTAAATCACTCATGATACTATTAACTTATGACACCCTACTTCCAACTTCGGACTTCAGACCCATTTATTTGTGAAATCTTTTTGCTGAAAACGTAATTATTTCAGGCAATCCTTTTAAAACCCATTCAAATCCGCCATTGCCTTGCCTTACTCGGTATTCGTGTTGAACATCTTTGTCGCGCAAAAGGATGTGGACATTCCCGTTTCCTTCATAAAAGGAGCCTTTGTCGGGGGCATCAATAAAATAGGAAGTAAGTTTTATATTTCCCTTTTTACCGGAGGAAATAATACCTGTAATGCTTTCCTTGTCAACGAATCCATCTGAAAGGATACAGATTCCGAATTGTTTTTCATTCATACCGATCAGAAATGCATCTTTCGCCCCGTTTTGAAAACCGGCTATCGCTCTGAATTTATATCCTTTTCGAACCCTGATTTGATCTTCAATCTGCGTGAAAATAGCATTTAAAGCCGCGGTATCTTTTTCAGGCAAAAAAACCAGCAACAGCGGGCAAACATCATTCTCTTCAATTTCGTGATTCACAACAGAAGCTATTGATTGTTTCTGCATAGCCCCGAAACTTCCAACACAATAGATTACGGGGTACGCACGGTTAGTTCGGTCGTATTCCAGGGGAACAAAAACTGTAATCTGATCGTTACCTACAATTAAAGTTTTCAGTTGTTTTTCAGCAACTGTAAGAAGTGTTGGATTTATTATATGATCTCCCCTATAAGGCTTACCTTCAAATGCATCACTGATAAACCTTAACGAATTTGGCAACGCTTCGCACCAATACTGGAAAGTGTGCCCTCCATCACGAACGCGGAATTCGTGGGGAACAGCCAGGTTTCTCATCAGCATATGCAATTCTTCGTTACTACGGCAAAGCGTCTTTTCCTTATCTCCATTATCAATGTATATATTCAGCTTTTTAATTTCAGTTGCCGGCATTTGCGATAAAACGTGAAATGGGCTATTCTGTCTGTAATATTCGGTTATCCTGTCTGTTCCTTTAAGGCCGGGTTCCCCGAAAAGACGGCCCCACTGATCATCCCAGCCTGAAGCATCTTCGGTTATATATTGTTCATCGGTGCGGACTGAAATACTTAATGGAACGGCTGTCCCGAAAATATCCGGATGCTTCAGATGAAGAATCAGAGCGCCAAAACCACCCATCGAATATCCCATTACTGCACGGTGTTGCCTGTCGGCTATAGTACGGAAAAGGCTGTCGATATAGGGCACAAGCTCCTTTACAAACATATCCTGGTAAAGGAACGTCCCGTTGTAATCGTTCACATAATAGGAACGATAGCCTTGCGGCGACACAAAAATCATTGGAACTGCCTGTTTCTCAGTGGTTGCTTTATCAGCATATTGACTGATCTGTCCGAATTCGAGCCATGAAGCTTCGTCATCACCCAATCCGTGCAATAAATAAACTACCGGAAACGATTGCTTTACAGAATAGTAATTCGAAGGCAGGCAAACTGAAAAACTAACATCCTGTTTCAATATCTTACTATGCATCACCATGCTTTCCATAATCCGCAAGCCTGAAGCTGCAGCCAGATTACAGATCAGTATTACACAAAAGAAAAACAGCAAAGCAGTTCGTTTCATTTTTTAGTTGCTGAGATGGTCATAAATATAGGATGCTGATTCAAATATTCCATTTAGGAAGGATTCATGTGATGGTGTTCCCTGCCTTACCCGGTATTCATGGTTAAGCTGGTTTTTTCTTAAACTCATGTATAGTGAGTGATAGCCATTGTAATTACGCCCTTCATCAGTGATATCAAGGTAATAACTCAAGTACGAGTTATCTGCATTGGCATTAGCAGGAACTTCGGCATCAAAAAGCAGGCATGCATTAATTTGCTGTGAGCATCCGGTAGCCAGCTGATAAGCTAATAATCCAGCTTGCTTATTGCCCAGCAGTAGTGTTTGATTGCGGTCATCAGTAGTACGATATTTTGTACGAACCTGGGTAATAATCTGCTGAAGGGTTGTAGCGGTAACAGTTTCTGTTTGCAAAGGGATTTCAATAATTAATGAGGCTGGTATTTTGCTTTCGCCAATCAATGAATTAAACAACGACTTTAGTTGTTGTGATTCCTCGTCTTTTGTAGCCACATCCCGGTCGTGAAGTGCAATGATGACCGGATAATTTTTTGTATCTGTCAAATAGGCTGGCGGCACTGTTACGCTAAATTCAATGTTGGTTCCTTCGGCTTGCTCCGCAAAAATACGCTCTGCCGGAACAGCAGTTCCAGTATTAACCGGCACCGGATCTGCAGGATACGGGATATTTTGAACGGCTGAACTGATAAATCTAAGTGCCTCAGGCAATGCGCCATGCCAGTAATCCCAATTGTGAGCACCATTCCTTACACGGTATTCGTGTTTTATGTTCAGGTTGCGGAGCATGTCGTGAAGTGAATCGTTAGGTTGTGAAAGATTTTCTTCATCATCGCCGCAATCAATGAAATAATTCTGGCCTTTTAACGAAATATCGTCAGGATTGGTAAAAAAATAGAAGGGATTATTCGCCTTATAATAGTCAGTTAAACGAGCTGCTCCTGAGGCGCCAATACCACCGAAAATGGAACCCCATTGAATGTCCCAGCCCGACTGAGGTTCAGCCATGTATTGCTTATCAGTACGATACGACATGCTTAATACAACCCCGGTTTTAAATACTGACGGGTTTTTTGCTGTTGTAATAAGAGCTCCGTAACCGCCCATCGAATAACCCATCACAGCCCTGTGCTGGGGATCTTTTATGGTATGATACAATGCATCTATTTGCGGAACCATTTCTTTTACAAGCATATTCATATAAGGGAAAGCGCCATCGTACTGATCGACCCAATAGGAATTAAAGCCTTGTGGCATCACATAAATCATGGGGATTTTCCCGGCATCGTTTGCATCAACATAACTTTGGATATCACCCCATGTATACCACGCAGTCTCATTATCACCGAAGCCATGCAGCAGGTATACAACAGGATACGTCGAATTCAGTGTGTCGTATTCTTTTGGTAACAGAACCGCGTATTTAATGTCGCGATTAAGGAGCTGGCTTTTCAATGTCCGTTCAGTCAATAAGCGTATTAAAGGAGGCTTATAAGGAGGAGCAGGAGGATTAGCTTCAGGCTTACAGCCGGCATATCCCATCAGAAGCGGGATAATACCTAACCATAAAAATGTGAAGCCCTTCATACTCATTTCAAGTTATTATTTTTTTGAATCGTTACCCGGGGTGAATTCTTTAAGTGGCGAATCAGCATAAACCACGTAGGCTTTCTCAGTTATCCTGAAATCAGGATTCTGATTCACCCATTTTATTTCTAGTTTGTGATCCCCGTTTTTTAACATGTATTTGTGATAAATATCGTATTTGCGGACGATGTAATCATAGGGCATCTTAAGCTGTTCAACTTTTGCACCATCGATATACACATCCAGTAAAGCCACAAAATCACTTTTTGCTACGCCACACTGGCTTTTGACATTCCCTAATACCACAATTCCATTCCCGTTGAAATCGATCTTAATACTTTCGTCCAGGTAATCTTTCCGCACAAGCAATTGCTTGGTTGGATACATTCCTTCGAAGGATTGCTCAAATTTCAATGTTTCAGGTTTCTGTATTTTAAGTGTGATACTGTCATTTTTGACTTCCCCGCCATTCTTGTTAATTTGCTCAATTGCATGCTTATAACTTAGCGCGTAAACCTGGTTCAATGTGATGTCAGAATATGGAAATTTCATATCCTGCACCTTTTCAACAGCAGGTTTCCAGTAAGCCGGTATTTTGTTATAGCCCAGGATAACACCAAGAATGCCTCCTGCCGTTGCCGGGTTGCAATCGGAATCTTCACCGCAACGACAGGCGATATCCATCGTTTTGTAAAAATCCTTATTGCCATATAAAAGTCCAATCACCACATAGGCGGCATTAACGCTTGCATCAATATTAAATGAATTAAAAACTCCTTCGGGACAGCCTTTTTCGGAGGTATGTTTCTTTTGAAATTCAAACCAGCATTGTTTCCAGTCACTTGGATATTGTTTATGCCATTTAATAACATCGCTGATGGACTGATAAAATTTACTCTTTTCAGGAATAGGCTTTAAACCCTGTTCGATAATAAAATCCAAATCGTCAGAATAAAAGGCAGTAGCATACATACCTGCCATAAAAACGCCGCCATACCAGCCGTCGCCGTAATTTGTAATATGGCCGGTACGATCGCATATTTCGGCAGCAGTATTTATCAAACCTGGCGACATCATCCCGGCAAAGTCCGATTCGATCTGGAAATCGATATCGTCAGCGTGTGGGTTATTCATCCAGTATCCCGAAGCTGGCGGCATTATTCCGTTCAGGATATTGTAACGGGCTGCCTGGTTGGCATGCCAGAGCTTATATGGTGCGTGCGCGAATGAAAGTGCAAATGAATCGGCTGGTGCATCCAGACCGCAACTTTCAAGAACTTCAATAAAAGACAGATCCATATACACATCATCGAACAAACCCGGATCCGACTCAAATAATTCCCTGATATAATCATCGTACCAAACTATAGGCTGGTAATCCTGAATCATGGATCCTTTAAACTGGAATTCCGTTGGTCCGCCATAGGTGCAGCCAATAGTTTGTCCTGCCCATCCGCCTTTGATTTTGTCCTGCATCGCACTGACAGACAAAGTGGCTTTTTCAGCAGGCACTATAGACGCCTTCCTGTTACCTCCACATGATGAAAGAAGTACGGTGAATGAAAGTAAAAAGAGAAAATTTATTCCTTTTTTCATTTTTTGATTTTATTTAGGCAGATTACTTTCAGGCTGATTCTCCGAATAAATTATGATATCATTGATTCGTATTTCGTATTCCGGTTTTGGGTTAATCCATTTCAGCCTTACGTTATGTTTTCCTTCGGTAAGCTGGTATTTCCATGCAGGTTCGAGGCGGCGGGAAGTGTTTTTCATCGGCATTTTTACATGCTCATCGAGCTTGCCATCGATATATATGTCAAGTTCAGCGACATAAGTATCGTCGGGTTCGGCAAGTCCGAATACTTCCGATCCTACTCTTTTCGAAACACGGTCGATATAATCTTTGTCGATTTTAGAATTCTTCACCAGGTTGCCATAGAAAATGTATCCGTTCCCAGTAAAACCGTACGAAAGTTCATCGGTAAAAGATTTGTCGAACCTGTCGCGGAATGTGGGGAAAGTCTTTTCAAAATTCTGTTCAAAAGCTACAGCAACGGGCTGTGCAAATGGAATCACAATTTTATTCCCGTCCACTGTTCCGCCTGCAAGTTTTATCATTTCCGTTGCATGCCTGTAACTTAGTTCATATGCGTTTGCAAGCGACAATGTACTTCCTTCAAAATTCGATGACTCAATTTCCTGTAGCGGTTTAAGCCAGAAAACCGGGATGTGTGAATAACCCACCATAACACCCAAAACACCACCCACTGTACCAGCATCTGAATCGGAATCCTGTCCGCAATGTGCAACAATATCAACTGATTTTGTGAAGTCCCCTTTACCGTACAAAAGGCCGATGGCTACATAGGCTGAATTTATTTTTGCGTCGATATCAAAGGATAAAAACACGCCTTTAGGGCAGCCGACATCATTGTTCCATTTTTTTTGCAATTCGAACCAGTTGGCTTTCCAATCGTCGGGATATTGTTTGTGCCATTTGATGACATCTGCAA
>CAIWMA010000030.1 GCA_903913645.1 uncultured Bacteroidales bacterium
ATGAGAGATGAGTTATGAGTGAGGCTTTTAGGAGTGAAGAGTGAAGAGTGAAGAGTGAGGCTGTTAGGTGGGGTTATGAGTTATGAGAGATGAGTTATGAGAGATGAGTTATGAGAGATGAGTTATGAGTTATGAGTTATGAGTGGGGCTTTTAGGAGTGAATAGTGAAGAGTGAAGAGTTAAGAGTGAAGAGTGAAAAGTGAAAAGTGAAGAGTGAAGAGTGAAGAGTGAAGAGTTAGGCTGTTAGGGGGAGTTATGAGTTATGAGAGATGAGTTATGAGTGATGGGGTTTAAAATTTATTTAAATGTTTTGTTTTCTATTATTCTCTATGCTATAACAAGGCCTGTACGCATTATTTCCTGTAGGAAGCCACTTTTATCTTTACCTTTTTCGACGAGTACAGGTTCAATACGGTCATCTATCTCACGACGCAATTTCCAAAGCAAAGGGGCATACGAAAAGTATGCATCATCAATGGAATTAACCACAACAGCCACATCGATGTCACTTTCTTCGCGCTGGGTTCCCCCGGCATACGAACCATAAAGTATAACACTATCAATATCAAAATATTCTGATATCAATACTTTGTACTTTGTCAGCTTGGTTACAACTTCACTTTTATCCATTCTTGCAATTCTTTCGTATTTTTAAGAATTTCATCACATTTTATTTTTGTCAGGCTTTTCATTAGTCTCTCTTTCTGAGAGGGATAACGAGCCTCTATATTCAAAGGTTCCAACACATCAATGAAGTCTTTAAACTCTTCAGGCAACTGATCATACAGGTTTGCCTTTTTGGCAATATATGACAGGCTATGTGTAAATGGTGCTGGTTCAGGATTATTCGTATTAAAGTATGCTTTTAAAATCTTTTCAATAGTTTGATGACACATAAATCCAACATACAGATACCTTCCGCTTACCAGCATTGCTTTTGCTGTGTCGTAGTCGTAATCTGATAATTCGGTCCAATATGTAACTTTGTCGTTCATTAAATTGATGTGCTGTGTTTTATGTTAACCGAAATCATATGCTGAGAGCAGCAAAAGGAAGGCTGCGGCGGTTGAGGTGGTTGCGGTGTAGATTTTTTATCATGGCGGTAGGGGGTTAGGCTGTTATGTGGAGTTATGAGTTATGAGTTATGAGAGATGAGTTATGAGTGGGGGAGTTAGGGGTTAAGGAGTGAAAAGTGAAGAGTGAAGACTGAAAAGTGAGGCTGTTAGGCTGTTAGGCTGTGAGGCTGTTAGGTTGTTAGCCTGTTAGGGGTTTAGGGAGAGTTATGAGTTATAAGTTATGTGTGTCGGGGTTCAGCTTATATTATTTAGCTAATTCAAAGTCATTTCTTACTCTGACGATTCTTCGCTCCTTAGTAGCATTCACGGCTGTTTCTTGCTTGTGTTCGATATGCGGGAAATCCTTTTCGGCAAATTCCAGGCTAAAAGTTTCCGGCAGGTTTTCTGCAACATCAGGATTATCAATTAAATGGTTAACAAAATCCATAGTTAATCCTATATTTCTTTCAACAGTTTCCTTGTTTGTCATTGTTTATGTCCCTTCATTTTTTTTATATACCGTTCCTTATACCATTCCCACCTGTCCTTTAAATCCTGTTCGGCATATTTTGATGCACTTTTTAAATTATCAATTACAATCTCCTGCTTCTCTTTATCTCCGTTAGGCTTTAAGATATCTCGGTGAAAAAAGCCATGAGCGCAATCGTATCTTACAATCGGTGTCCAGTAATCTTCAATCAAAGTTTCAAACTGATAAACAACATCAATCAACTCACCTTTATCAATTTTCAGCCGGACCCTTAATCTGTCGTGTCCGAATTTGTCTAATACTGATTCGAATTCGATCTCTTTCACGATTAGCAACCAGTGTATATTAATGGTTCAAAGGTTAAAGGTTTAAAGGGCCGATTTTCTATTAACGATTCACTATTTTCTTCTTTTTCAAGGGTTTAAAAGGGTAAAAGGCAATGAGTCAAAGGTATGCAATTTATCGTTTAGGAGATCGGCTGCTTTGTTATGTAATTGTTATGTATGTTAAGCTTTTTAAAAGATACCGTGCAATGGGTTAAAAGATGCGTATCTTTTCGATAAAAGATACGCATCTTTCGGGCTAAAGATGCGCATCTTTTAAGGATAACTAACTTACTTTGTTAAAGTCGACGGTATTGGTAACATTTGTAAATTCTTTACCAGGCCTGAATTTAACGGATACTTTTTTAATCTGGTTCTTGCTTACTGCCGGGGCGTCGACGGAGCCTTCGCTGCTTACCTGCAGGCTAAAGGAACCAAAATCGCCGAGACGAACAATTTTACCATCGGCCAGGGCCTGTGGTATTACTTGGAGAAATGCTTCGATAACGGCCATGGTGTCGGCCGTGCTGATGGTGCTGATAGCTGATACTTGCTTAGCCAGTTGCCTCTGGGTTACGTCGCCCGACGACACAACCTGGGCATAAAACTTGGCTGCATCACCCTGTTTGGATGGGTTCTTTTTTGGAACCGCCTTGTAATTTACTGCCATAGAATTAAGTTTAATAGTAAGTAATTAGATGAATTAAAAAGGATTAGTAATTGGGTTTAATTAGTGGGGAGATGAGTTATGAGAGATGAGTTATGAGTTATAAGAGATGAGTTATGAGTAAGGGAGTTCAAGGTTTAAAGGGTTCAAGGTTCAAACGTTTAAGAGGACGATTTTCTATTAACTATTAACGATTAACTTTTTCAAAGGTTGTTCTATGTGTTCTATTGTGCCTATGTGGTTCAAAGTTCAATAGGACTATTTTCTGTTAACGATTAACTATTTTTCTTTTCTTTTAAAGTTCAAATGTCATGTGTCGAATGTTTAACAGCTTAAATTGTTGCTATTCATCGAGTTTTAAAATCCTTATTAAATTTTTATTCACTTGTTCTCGGGTTTTGCTATCTATTCTTCCAAGTCTTCCTATCGCTAGTTCCGTATCAATCGTTGCAAGTTTTGAAAGACGAACGACAGATTCAATTTTAAGTCCATTTTCTTTCGTAGGTTTTAAAAGTACATCAGTATCTTCTTTCCATTTAAGCTGTGTTGAAATAAAAGCCAATGTCACATCCATTTCACCACTAACAAGAACAAGTGCCGGTCTGTTTTTACTACCCGATAAATCGGTAAAAGGAAATGGGATCAGCACTATTTCTCCTTTTTTCATTTGTATGTTTCTTTCAAATCTTCAACAGAATACAGATCCTCCTCGTCCTTTAAAAAATTATAAGTAGTAGAGTTGCTTACTAGTTTTTCAATTCCTTTTTGTAAAATCTCTTCATCGTATGTTTTCAGAATGTAATCGGCAAAATCCGAAACTTCCTTCACTTTATCCTGGGGAAGCTTCGACAGTGTTTTAAAGGTTCTTTTTATTAAGGTTTCTCTAGACATAGTTTTTAATGATTCAATGGGACTATTTCCTATTACCGATTAACTATTTACTTTTTCTGTGGTTCAACACTTCGGCTGCGCTAAGTGTGACAAGTTCAAAGGACGATTAACTATTAACGATTTTCTATTTGTTCAAAAGTTCAAAGTACTGGATTGATTTATTTGGATTCTTAATTCTGGCATTTTTGGTTCAATAAGCCGAAGTATTTTCAGTAAAAAAATCATCTTGTTCCTGAAAAACCATTGCTTTTGCATCGTAAACGTTATATTTTGGCCTTCATTTTAATCAGGAAAGGCACAAAACCTTTATTTTTTCTTCCTGGTCACTCAGGTAAAATATTCCGTTTCTTTACCTGTTTCCTGCCGATTGAAATATTAAAAATCAATAGCTGCAAAGTATGAGAACACGGGTAAGGACGAGTAATTGATGTTGTAAGCCAGCCTTTTATATAAATTCCAGGTATTCCGATGATCGTTTTGTAGTCAGAAAAATGGTAAAAGTTCATTTTTATTACCCGTTGGCAGAGCGCTGATTTGCAGGCTTTCAGGTCCTTTTCAGGCGTATTTTTCACTAAAATATGGCCTTAACCTGCAAATATACAATATATATTTTTATGCTCCGGTGTTTTGTATTTGAAAACACAACTTTTTTTCAGCCTGGCCTGGCTGTATTTGTTAGTTAGTACGAAGGAGGAAGTGGTTGCTTCGGGTTGCTGCGGCTTAACTCAGCAAACGCTACCCTTGCTTTGGCTTTGGGCCCGGGTATTGGTGGTCGCTGTTGCCTTCGAAGGGCGATAAAATCGTAGGGGATGCACAGTATTGCGAGGCGGGTAAAAGCATACTTGTATGGCACAAGCGGGGTCCGCAGAAGCAATCTTGCGGAATGTGCAGCAAAAGAGCTATAGAAGGTTGTGTCTTAATGAACCCAAACCTTGTTCACCAAGGTTTCTTCCGGGGTAATCACTCTTACAATAAAAATCCCTGTTCCCGGCAGGCTGATAGTTGTCTTCCCTTTGGCCGAATGCCTGTTGGCAACCAGTTGCCCGGCAATAGTATAAATAGAAATGTCGGCTTTAACCTGGTCCTTCAGGTTGATATGCACGTTCTGATTGAAACTATAAACGGATGCATACGAACTTTCCCTGTCAGCAATTTTGGTCAGGGATAAGGAGTTGAAATGCAGCATAAAACGTTCTTCGTTTTCACCCGTTTCAAAATCAAACGTATACGAACTTTCGGTTAGTTTTGTAGTGATGCCGGTTTTGATATCTTCGAGGGTAACATCCGCCAGGCTGCCGGTATGGGTGGCAGCAAGAGTATATTTCCCGCTGGTGTTGGCATGTATGCCTAAAGGAATATTATATGTTCCGTGCGGTACTGTATTGATAGTGAGAGGAACACTTCCCAGTGTATAAATCTGTGCCGATTCATCTATATACCCAAAGAGTTTAAAGGCATCATACTCTCGATCGAATTCGGCGGTGGCTTCGGGCATAAACCGCACTACGGCTTCATCGGTATAGCCGTTGCCTGAAACCTCAAGTCTCACGAGACTGTCCTCACCAGCAAACGAATTCTTAAAGAATGGAGTGGCGTTATGTGATCTTACAAAGTTATTCATTGCGAGATTTCCTGAACCAATCCCCGATGCACTAACAAAGAAACCCTGGCCTGGAGCTATATATTTTGTTCCACCCAAAGCACCAACACCGTTAATATAGGTTGCAAATTGGCCGTTCTTTTCGATATAGATGGCATTATTCATGTTGGTCTTTGTCCATCCCGAGGCATCCCAGTCGATGGAGGAAGGGTATGGATTTCCAACCAGGTTCCATCCGGAATTTAATCCAGCGGCTGAGCGCGAAAGGCTTACAGCTTGAATTCCGGTATTTAAAATTCCTTTATATTGTGCTGTAAAGCCGGAATTGTCACCCCAAAGCGCATAGCCTTTCATGGGTACTAACGGATCGGAAGCAGAAGTAATATCGGTGTAGGCGTTGGTTTGTTCGGTGTGTTTCTGCAGGTATTTGGTTGTAAACGTGAGTGCTGTGGCATTTGACACAGGAGAAGAAATAAAATGCCAATTTGCCCCGGTAATGCTGCTGTTAATGGTTGCCGTTCCTGTTACTGATCCTTTGGTTATAACCGAAGCCCCCGATCCGATAATAAGACCGTTATTGCCTGCATTGTTTGTAAGCGAGCCGTAAACGGTGAGTGCTTTACCTGCATTTACGGTTAATGAGCTTCCTGTTTCAATGGTAAGGTTATTGCATAGTGCCGGGGAAGTCATTTCCTGTACAATTATAGGTTTAGTAAAAACATTGGGAATAACCACGTCGCTCGATGCATTGGGAATACCTGTCGGTGTCCAGTTGAGGGCAGTGTTCCAGTCGGTTGAAGTGCTGCCATTCCATGTTTCCGGATAAGAAGCCGCATAAACTTTTACACATGGGTCCCATTTAAAAGCGGTGGAATTCCCGATCAAATACCATTTATATATGGAGGGGTCGGAGCTCATCCAGGCCACATCTTGTTCTATATCAGGATAAGAGTAAGTTGCATCCTGGTATTCTATTGGAATCTGCAATGCAATACCAGGTGTAGTATAACGTATACGGACATAAAAATCATTCCCCGGTTCAATAACAGCAGGCTGGGGCAGATCTGCAGTATAATAACCAGGGAACTGGCATGACAAACCCTGGTAATTTGCAAGTGAGCCGAAAAGAGTGTTGGTTGCTATATCGAAATTATCAAAAATATCAATATCTATTGTTTCGCCTGAAGCCGTGGCGTATGTTCCAACTTTGCTGAGTATTTGTTTGCCTGTTGCAACAAATTTCACTAGCATATATCCTACAGTTTTGTTGTAACCGGTTTCGCCAATATCGCCAAGCTTATCATATCCGTAAATCTCAGTATTTGGAACATTTTCTTCCCGAACAGGCCAGTATGCGTTATAGTCGAGTATGCCGTTGTCATCGTATGAAACATAAAAATAACCACTTTCGCCCCAGTCAGGTCCATAGCTGTTTTTGCAGATCCAGGCGCCTTTGTTACTGCTTGCTGTAATCTTGTTGTCATCCCACCCAACCAGGTCAACAGCATGATTTACCTGCTTTATACCATTATAGAAATAAGTGTAAGTAGTTGCATTATAATATGTAGCAGAATAAAACATCATGGTATAAATGGCCCCCTGGTCCATAATTGCCTGTTTGATGGTAGTCATATCATGTGGAAGGTAACGGGCTTCGGTTATATACCCAACCGGTATTTTATCTGTAGGGCAGGAACTGCCGGTTGAATTAGGGTCATCTGCTTCAACCAGTGGGCCTGATCGGCGGGCAAAATAGG
>CAIWMA010000031.1 GCA_903913645.1 uncultured Bacteroidales bacterium
GCGCGCTTGTGTTTCGCTTTTGCATAGCAATACCATGTCATCCGCAAATCTCACTAATTTCACGCTCGCATTTCCGTGCCACAGCTTGTCTATCTCATTGAGATAGATATTGCTCAGCAACGGACTAAGCACTCCACCTTGCGGGGTTCCTCGTTCCGGGGTTGTGACTATGCCATCTTCGAGTATCCCGGCTTTTAACCATTGCTTTGTCAGCCATAGTATTCTTTTGTCGCTCACTCGCCGCCTGACCAGTTCCATTAGCGCATCGTGGTCTATAGTGTCAAAATAATTCTTCAGGTCTACATCCACCACCCACTTGTGCGTGTTGCTGTATCTGTGCACGAGTTGTGCAGCCTCTTTGTTATTCCTCCGGGGCCTGAACCCCAGCGAACAATCAAGAAAGTCTGCCTCAAACAGTGGTTCTATTATCAGTTTCACCGCCATTTGAGTCACCCGGTCTTTCAATGTCGGTATTCCGAGCGGACGTTTTCCGCTTGTACCTTTCGGGACATACACTCGTCTTATGACATTGGGCAGATACTGGTCATTCTCCAGTTCGTTTTGCAATTCCGCCAGAAACTCGTCAACGCCCGCCGCCTTGATCTCGGCTATTGTTTGTCGATCAACTCCGGGCGCTCCTCCATTGGCGCTTACCCGCTTCCACGCTTCTTTCAATGTTCGGGGATTGCATACATGATTATGTATTATCCCGAATTTCCTGCCAGAACTTTGTTTGGCCACACGATATAGTTTCCGCTGCAAAGTCCTAAGCCAACTCATTGGATGGTTTTGAGCCCTTGGGGCATTCATCGCTGCTTACCTCTTTACATCTGAAACATTCATACAGGCTAATGCCCCTTTGCTATATTGGCATTTCTCCAATAATCCCGGCTACTATGGGCATCTCCGACTTCCTGTTCAACTTCAACTACGCTTTCAGCATTACGCTTTGCACGTCAGCTTACCCTTCCGGGATTGAACAGGCTCTCTCCAGTTGCTCTCACCAACTTTCTTAACGTGTCGCCACCTTTTACACCGTGAGCGATATTGATGCACTTATCCATTTGCTTCTCAATATCCGGCGGTCTTCGCACATCGAACAGATGCTCGACTCACTCAAAATCAACACCTCTGACAGTTATTACCGGTGTTTTACCTTTACGATGCTTACAGTAGTTCGTCTGCCTGCGACCCGTTAATTTGCCTCGCTGCTCTGACTGTCTCAAAGTCCGCTGTTACCAGCTTTCCCGTCTCGCAACTTTATCCTCACGCGTTAGCCAGTGGCTAGTGATTAGGCTACATACCTGAAATGGACAATTGGTATGGACGAAACATTTCATTCGTCTAGTTTAGTGATACCTTACCTGGACACACGCTCAATGAGTGTGAAAATTTTTCCGTTCCCGAGTTTTCCCATCTGTTGTTTCCAATTTTTCATCTTCGCGTCCTCCATTTTTTTATTTGTAGTATAGGCATCTAGTTCCTTATTCGTTTTGCTTAAATCTTACTATATTTCTTGCATCTTCCACCGACCACGAATAATCAACTCCGGCTTAATCAAAATTTCCTGACTGGTTGTTTCCCCCGTCAATAATTTAACTGCGGCCTCGGCCATTTTTTTTTCTTGAATGCAGATTGATGAAAATCCGCACTCTTCTGCATGATGCGTATTATAAAAGCCGATTAGTTCTATATCTTTCATCGGCTTTATGTTTTTTGATTCAAGCAATGGAATTATCTCGCTGCGAATAAAAAAGTCAGGAAAAGCAAAAATCGCGGTCGGACAGTCGCGACTGTCGAGTAATTCCACGACCGTCTTCTCAAATGGCGCGCCATGCAGCAGGTTCCAGAAGAGATCCTCTGAGAATCTGACATTTGATGCCCGGCAAACTTCGGCAAAGCCCGTCATAATCTGTACCTGTATTGAATGCCAGGGACCTATATAACATTTCTCTTGTCTGGCCAGGCAGGCTAAGGCTTTATGCCCCTGGTCGATAAAATGCCTGGCGGCAATTCTGCCCGCCTCGACAAGATCAGTCAGCACGTATTTTGCTTTTTTAATTTTTTCCGCGTAATGGTAGGTATGCAAAAACACAACATTATTAAATTTATCAATATTGTCTCTCAAGAAAGCATAGGGAAAAGCATAATCTCCATCTATAAAAAAACCGTATGGCATAATTTGATCTGTAACAATAGCATCCATAAAAGATGTGACTCGGGTAGCATCAGAAACCAGTAACTCATTAATCAGCATCGGATAAAGTTTGTACGGAACAAGTCCCGTAGCAATATCGCTAGCAATGTTTTTATATACATCACCCTTATGGAGCATAATCATGGGAACCATATTGCTGGTTTTAGCCTCCTGAAAACCATCCTTGATAATAATCGTGCCCCGGCGCGGAGCCCGTGCCAAATAGCCTTCCTTGACAAGAATATTGAGTCCGGCGGCAACGGTACGCGCATTAATATCGTATTTTTCCGCCATCTTCTGATCAGGCAGCAGTCTATCCCCAGATTTAAATTCTCCCGAAACAATCCGAGCCCTGATAATTTCAGCCATCTGGATATGTTTAGGTTTTGAACTAACTATCTGCAATCCCGCGCTCATCATTCCATCCGCTAATTAATGTGTTTAATGCATCTATATTGCCGTTATGCGTTAATAATACATTATTATAAATAAAAAGTCAATACCTTTTTTTGAATAACCAGCAAAAAAGAATGGAAATAAAATTTAAAAGGTTCACGAATCCAGACAGCCATCGTATCGCCAATGACTCGACGCCTAATCCCCGGCGCGGTCTGCTTTCCTGCTGCTGCGCTTGCAACGGGGGATGCGGCTGACGGAAGAAGTAGCGGCAGGATGGTAGAAAAGTCCGGCATGCCGGATTTTGTTAACCCGCTGCAGGCTTTCGGTCTATTTGCTGTGCCGGGGAACCGCGCCGTCCGGGTGTTGAGTTAAAGACATTGTCATCAGACCTTAGGGAAATTTTTCCCTAAGGTTGGAACGGCAAAGGCAGCATTATCCGGGCGCTTTTTTTTAGATACCATCGCTGAACAGATGATTTACTATTCGTTATAAGCCAAAAATCTGTAAGCCTCAATCGGCAGTATTTTGCTCTGATAGCGTTGTGGACAAGGTTGATTGGATGGTTTCATACATTCTGCGATACCGCGCACCGGCTTGAATGAACCGTCCTGTTGCAAGTTCAATTCATCCACCATGGACAACAAGATGGAATTATTCTTTGCCATGAACTGCTGTATTTCCGGGGTGATGTTTTTCACAGTCGGCACTATCAGGATAAACGGAGCCTGTTGCGAAAGGTAAAGCGAGCTTATGGTATCGGTCAGTATTGCCGGAGTAGTCCGGTAAGTGACATAAACTTCCGTACCGGAATAATCGCCAAGATGCCAGGCATTCTCGTGTTCAGTCCGGCAATCTGCTGAATAATTGATTTTCA
>CAIWMA010000032.1 GCA_903913645.1 uncultured Bacteroidales bacterium
CGGACACTTCTGGCATTCATTGGTTTTGTAGTGTTTTACTTTATAGTTGGATTTTGAGCTGTTTTTATCGTACTGGTTTCCGTTGGTGGTGAGTGTTTTACTTGCCGGACAGGTGTATGAATCGGAGAGTTTATCAAATACAAAATGTTCAATATCAAAATCCGGATCGGGTGCGTGAGAGCCAGGATCGGGAATGGCTACCAATACTTTTACGCCTTGCTTATCCACATAATCGAACTCCCCGCCGGTGTGGTAGCCTTTGTCGTACAGGGCTGTAAAATCGTTGGTCTGTAATATGGTTTTGGCCCTGCGAACCATGCCTCCCATGGCTTTGTTGTCGTTCTGGTTGGTTACTTTAAAATCAATAGGAATGTTGTGTTTTGCATCCACGGTGGTTTGCACGCTGTAGCCTACTTCGGTAATATTGTTGCGGGTAATTAGCTGGCGGCTTTCAGGGTCAGAGGTTGAAATCTGGGTTTCACCGCTTTGTTCCAGTTGCCGGCGAAGATCCTGGTAACCGGCCTTACGCTCTTTGTGTTTCTTGATTTTCTCCTTAATCTCCGTCTTTTCAGGTTCGCTTACTGCATCATTATCTTCCGCTGCCAGTATCTTGCTGTATTCTTCCAAACGGGCATCGATATAGGCAATGTGGCGTTCAATTTTTGCTTCGTTGAAATTGTTCTTCTTTGAATTCTGAGCACGCAGTTTGGTGCTGTCGCCGGCCACCAGTTTCCCACCTATCAAATCAAAATGTTTGGCCAATTGCACGGTTGCCCTGAAAACCTTGCGTATGGCCTTTGGATTATCGCGCCTGAAATTAGAGATGGTGTTGTGATCGGGCACCAGGCTTTTCATCAGCCACATCAGTTCAATATTGCGACCACACTCTTTCTCCAACGTGCGGGAGGATCGGATGCGGTTCATGTATCCGTATAAGTAGAGTTTAAGCAAAACCGACGGGTGATAGGCCGGCCTTCCGTTTTCCATAAACTCAAGCTTAAAGCCAAAGTCTTCAAGCTTTATGCTATCCACAAACATGTCTATCAAACGGACTTCGTTATCCTGAGCAATGGCCGCTTCCAGCGAAGAAGCGAATAGTGGAATCTGGTTTCTGTCTTGTCCTGTGATAAATTTCATCTGATATTATTTATTTTTTACGGGTCAGATGTAATACGCCATGATGAACCTTAATATCTTATTCGGTTGGTGTTTTTTGATCATGGCTATTTCATGTGTTAAATATACATATAATCAAGGATATAGTAAAACAAATAGGCGTAAAAGCAGCATTAAAGTTATCAAGAATTAATTTGTTAATAACTGCTGCAAAATGGAAAGGAAAAGAGGGTTTTTAGACAGATTGACGGATGACGCTATGGCAAGTGCGGGATTAAATTGTTGCTCAACTGTCAACCAGCACAAATGTATGTAAAGATTTCAAATGTTTCAACGATCACGCAAACCCGCATTTGCTATAGCGTTTGTTATGCGTTCGTGCTGTGTGTCCTGCGTTACCACGGGATACGAAGATAATACAAGTTCTTTGAAGTGGTAACAAAACTTTTACGGAGATGATAGAAGTATTCCTCATGAAAGATTATCAGATAGCAGAGGCCGAGCGAACTGAGCTAATGGATCAGGAATCAGACAGGAGATACATAGGACTATCGGTAAAGCTGTTCAGGCAAATTTACCAAACCGCCTTGTGGTGCTGTTGTAAAGAGCAATGGTACTGAACGACAAGGTTAAAGCGTAACCAGTCAGTTGTAGGACGAGGATGCGTATGGTATGGGCAGGGGAGTTGAACGCAAGTGATCCGTCATTGAGGTGTCGAAAATAACCTTTACTGTGGTAAAATCGAAAGGGCAGCGACCTTGAGAGAGCAGGTGTACCGGAAACCTGATTATTGGGTACGCACCACACGGCATAAAGACGGCAAGAACCCTGTCCGGGCTCTGTAAAGGAACAGGAGAACCAGAACTGTAATGCCAAGCCAAACGGCAGAGAACCTGTAAGGAAATGCTAAAAGTAGCGAAGTACGGTTCTGGGGCGGATGAAGTCGTAGTAGCGCACATATCCGGGAGAGTGGGAGTAATGATCCCACGAGCGAAGGACTTCACATGATTAGTTCTTTTTATGTATAACAACTTAAAGCAATTTGAGGATGATTTTTGTAGAAGAACAAAAGACGCTTAATGCGTCTTTATCATGAAGAGCCGTATGAATCGAGAGGTTCACGTACGGTTCTGTGAGAGGTTTGGGGGTGAAATTCCCCCTTACCTACTCGACTTTTTTGATGTTCAGTTTCAATATTGGAAATTATCACAAATATTATTCTATCCCACTCAGATATTATTTGGTCATGATGCAATCTGTTGGTGGAAACCAGTAATTTTCGGCAACAGAGTTTCAGCAACAGTCTGACCGAGTTGCACAGGCACTGCATTACCAAGTTGTCTCATAGCTTCTGTCCATGAGCCAAGTATTGGATAGTTGTCAGGAAAGGTTTGAACTCGTTTTGCTTCAAGAATGGTAAAATATCTTATTGACCCATCAGGGAAACGAATCATGTTTTCTCCGCCAGGAACTCCATGGTCACCTGCTTTAAGGGCTTTAGATGGCTGGTCAATTTCGCTGCCCGTATGTCCAGCATAAGATCTTGCTCCGCCATGATAATAATGTTCAGGGTGATAATCTGTCACTTTCTGAGGGTTTGGCAGGTCTATTATTGCATCTCTTATTGTTTGCCATGGTTTAAATGAAGGAGGAAAGAAACCATACTTTTCCACAAGTCGCTTTTTTTCAAAATCCATGCTTAAAACATCCGCTTCTGATGGTTTAATGTTATGCTTTCCCCAATACTCTTGGGTTACATATTTTGACCATAATAGAGCATCCTCTGAATGTGTTTCATCTGGA
>CAIWMA010000033.1 GCA_903913645.1 uncultured Bacteroidales bacterium
AAAGTTTTATGCCAGGCTACTCACGTATTATACATATGGAACCATGATTTTTGCCTTGGCGATGATGGTTTTCGGGATGGAGATCACCAAACTTTTTGCCCGTCGGGTCGAATATTTCGATGCCTGGTATATTTTCCCGTTTATTATTTATTCCGTCGTTTTCGGGATGATGAAAGATGTTGCTACCACGGGGCTCAGCATTTCAAAGAAGACTAAAGTAATCGCAGCAACGGTTATTGTCACGGCGGTCTTAAACCTGATTCTGAATATAGTTTTGATCCGCCTATGGGGTAACCAGGGTGCTGCGCTTTCAAAAATGTTGTCAATGGCGGTATTCTTTGCTCTTACAATGTATTATGCTCAGAAAGTTTACCCCATACCCTATGAAATGAAGCGGATTGCAATCATGCTTCTTGTCGCAGCCGGTTTATACGGGATTTCGGTTTTATTTAATTCGTGGGAAATAATTCCCAGGTTGACTGCCAAAATTATATTGATTTCTTCTTATCCTGTTGTTCTTTACCTGTTCGGATTTTACCAACCTGTTGAACTTGATGCATTGCAGAGTGGTTGGAACAAATGGAGCAGTCCGGGTGACTTTAAGAAGAATTTACTTCAACTCCTTAAGAAGTAACCTGATTAGAATGAAACTACAAAATGCTGTATTGTGGAATTCAGGCGCTTTTGTAAGGTAATGTTCTGAACTGTAATCCAGATTTTCGCCAGCCCATAAATTGCTTGTTTTAGTTTAAAGAATTTTCTTTATAAGAAATGTTTATATCTATAAGGGCACACATCATCTTAAGAGTGTTACAGAGCCTCTTACTGTCCTTTTTCTTGGATTATCAACAGAATATTCGGCTAAAAAGAAATATGCGCCGTCCGGGCATTGGTTACCTTCGAATGTCCCATCCCAACCTGCAACAGGATCATCTGACTCATACAACTTTTGCCCCCATCGATTAAAAATGGTTATCTGGTACGATGTGATAATTCCCTGAGCAACAGGTCTGAATGTTTCATTCAAACCATCATGATTTGGAGTAAAAACATTGGGGAACCAGAGCTCAATTCCACAACCAGCTATCGAAATGGTATCGCTTGCCGAACAAAGACCTTCAAAAACATTTACATAATAAATGCCTGGTCGGGTAATATTAAGGACCTTTAAATTGGAACCGTCGGACCATTCGTACTTGCTAAAACCTATTCCCGGCGTCAGCACCATTAATTCACCCGGGCACATTAGCGTATCATTTCCAAGAGTTGGTTTCGGAACAGGGTTAACGATTAGATTTGAAATAACAACACTGTCGCAACCAGAAATTGTGTTCAATGTGTCTTTGTATATTCCGGATGCAGTATATAAATGTAGTCCTATTGAAAATGTTTCACCCTGGCAGATTGAAGGATTTTGAGTGTTTTGTATTATTGGTTTAACAGTAAGATTTGTTGTAACAATGCTATCGCAACCCGAAAATGCAATGAAAGTGTCCGTATAAGTTCCGGTGTCTTTATAAATATGAGCTCCAACAGCAAATTTCCCGCCACGGCAAATAGAGGGAGTCTGGATAGTATGAATTACAGGCTTCACGGTCAGGTTGGTTCTAATAATGCTGTCGCAACCTGAAAATGCTTTGAAAATATCGGTATAGGTCCCGGCTATTGAATAATCATGAGCGCCGACTTTAAATGTGTCACCTTCGCAAATGGAAGGATTTTGAACAGTTTGAATTATTGGCTTTACCACCAGGTTTGTTGTAACAATGCTATCGCAACCGGAAATTGCTAAAAGCGTAGTATTATAATTTCCTGAAACCAGACGGTATTGACCATTTACTAACAAGGAGTCGCCATAACAAATGCTAGCGGGTTTACTTGTTAAATATCCTTCCACTTTTATGGATCCTGCTATTGTATCTCTGCCGCAAAGGTTAGTAGAAATGAGTGAGACTATATAATTGCCAGGCATGGAAAATGAATGGCTTTGATCTTGAATCGTACTGGTAAAGCCATCTGCAAAACGCCACGAATAAGTTAAGCTGTTCAAGGAATTATTAATAAAGTTTGTAGGCTGATTTATACATGTAACAGGAGGATTATTGAATTTTGCAACCGGGAGTAGCCCGGCACCTGGCAGAAGTTTAATTAGAAAAACATCATTTCCCCCGGAATTGAAAGTTTGATCAAAAGCATCTGATGTAACTGGTAAATCAGACGAACTGGTTGTGCCTGCTATATAAAGAGTGTCTCCAAAACTCTTAATATTAAATCCTTCATCATTGCCTTGACCACCTAAATAGGAGGAATACAACAATGAGGAAGAGTTTATATCTATTTTTGAAATAAAACAATCAGTTGAACCTCCATTGAAGGTATCATCATATGGACAAGTAGTAGTAGGAAATCCATTCCCACACGAACCCGTTATTACGAAATTTCCGGAAGCATCCTGGGTGAAATTTCTGGCAAAATCATCGCCAAAACCTCCTAAATAACTGGAATATAGTAATTTTGTTCCATCATTTTTTATTTTGATAATGGCAACATCATAATTTCCACCGTTATAACTCTGGTCGAATGATCCGGGTGTTGTAGGGAAGCCGCTGCCTACGCCTCCTACCAGGGTGATATTGTTGGCGGCATCCAGAATCAGATCCGATTGGGTTATATCGTCACCTGGCCCACCAATCATTGTTGAGAAAATCAGTGTCGATAAGGTTGGATCAAATTTGCTAACTGCAATATCAATGCCTCCATGAAATGTATTGTCATATGCGCCTGGTGTAGTCGGGATATTTCCCATAACCCATGATGAAACATAAATATTGGACGAATTATCGATGGCAATACCCCCGCTTCTGTCTCTTTCGGTACCTCCCAGAAAGGTTGAGTAAAGCAGTTTGCTTCCATCTGATTTTAATTTGAAAACACATACATCATAATCTCCGGATAAATTCGGCTGAAATGCTCCCGGAGTGGTAGGGAAGTAGTACCCGGCGTACCCGAGAACATAAATATCCCCATTTTTATCCAGGCAGAAATCACTGATCTGTTCATCTGTAGCACCGCCAACCAAGGTTGAGAAAATCAGCTTATCTCCTTCATTATTGAGCTTCAGAACGAAAATATCGTGATATCCTCCTCCGTATGTATTTTGGTATGCTCCGGTTGTTGTAGGAAAGTCATTGTCACCAGCTAATCCTAATAGTAAAATATCGTTTGATGCACCTACAAGTTTCAGTGAACCCGCGATATCTTGTCCAGCGCTTGAGATGAAAGTGCTGAAAATCAGTTTATCTCCTGTTGAATCTAGTTTAATAACAAATACGTCATAATCACTGGACTTATAATTTGTTGAGAATGCTCCGGGAGTAACCGGGAAATTGGAACTCATCGTACTTCCTGAAAAATAAATATTCTGCTGTTTATCCCGCGATATCCGGCTGGGCCATTTGTCATCGCTGTTTCCCCCGAAATAACTGCAGTAGAGAAGTTGTGGATCAATTACCAGGTCGTAATCCGGGTTAAAATCCTCAACCGCAAAATTTACAGTATTGCTGTTTTTTATCGTGAAACTGGCGCTCACCAATACTTTAGTGCCATTAATTACCTGGTAAGCTTCAGGAATATGCTCGGTTATCTCGCCTGCATCGGTGAGAATCTCTAAAACACCTTTCACATTAATGGTGATATTTTGTATTCCACTGTATTTTAATGTTATATCTGAATAATTTCCTCCGGAATGCACTACGAAGTCACTTTTTATTCCTTTTGATGAGTTATAATATACCAGGTCAACTTTATCGTACAGGTTCTTGTAGGCCAGGGTAGCGAATGAGGCAATATCTGTCTTCCATGTTGATGCATCATTCCCGGTAAAGAAATTTGATTTAGATGCCAAAGGATCTTTTTCTTCAAATATCGGATGTGGATTACTGTTTTCAAAATCAATCCTCATATTCAGGATATTAGGATTGATACTGTCATTTTCTTTTCTCGAAGTAACAAACTGATTTACAATATAGTTGTCAAAGAAGAACGTGTTTGATCTGGCAGATTTCAGACAATATTGCGATCCATTGCTGAATTGACCGTGATTCTTCATGAAAAATGAAGGAAAATTGAGATTCCCGTTCTCTGCTTCCAGATTGTTTATTGCTGTAAACAAAAGAAAGAGGAACAGCTTAAAGACTAATACCTTGTGTAACATATATAAGTGAAATAGATTTATAATAATAAAGTAAAAGTACACTTTTAAATTAATTGGCAATGGATAATGTTCAGAATATTTAAGTTTGTTTCAGTTCGTCTGATTTCTTGTTGGATTTACCGAAATTCTTATGGCAAACTTAGTCTCAAACTCTTCAAACCAAAAGCTCTCAACGACAATTATCGAAAATTCTTCTACATTTGCATTTCGTCATTAAAACTTTTCAATGCTAAATGAATTCCGAAAACTTGCCTTCTCTTTGGAGATTATTGGATTAGGTGCATTGTTGAAAGATCTACAGTTTTTAAAACCTTAATACTTAAATAATAATAGCAGTTTAAGTACAAAGTACAATTGGAACAGTTTTTTGTGGAATAGGCTACTACTGTTTAAAACATAAAATGAATATGAGAAAAATGCAAAATATTGTTTTTCTGGGTGCCGGCGCAATTGGTACGGCATTAGGCAACTCATTGGCTGTTCGCACGGATTTGAATGTGAGCCTATTTTCTATTGAAAACGATGTGGTCAAAACCATTACTGCTTCGCAT
>CAIWMA010000034.1 GCA_903913645.1 uncultured Bacteroidales bacterium
ATATGGATTTATACCATCGTTAATCCGGGCTTCTTCCTTCATGATTTTGTTGTTGAAAATATTTCGCCAGTGCCTGTAATAGTTGGCAATATCATCTTTTGCACCTCCAAAAGAACTTAAATATTCATTTTCCAGCTGTTCAAAAGTTGCCTTAGTGTCAACATGTCCTTTGGCCAGAATATAATAAGTCATATCTGAAACTCCTTCCCAGTAGCCAAGTAAAGCATCAAAGTCGGTACCCATGGCGTTATTTTCGATGGCTAGCTTGTAATGATCAAACACCCGTTCCTCCTGACCCATCGGCATTCCAATTTCCCACCAAAGGTCGTTGGGCCGGTACATCATCTGTGTCATACCTGCATTTTTCCATCCGTCATACAGTTTTTTAGTCTTTACGAAATCTCCACCCATCATAGGTACGAATTCGACTATAATTCCATCATCCAGTTTTTCTTTCCGGGGCGGTTGCAATACGTTTGAATAGGCATAGCAAGAAATCTGAATATCCTTGTTGTATTGCCTGGCTTCTTTCAAAGCCGCATTCCAAAGGTGTACATAGCGATCGGTGGCATATTTGGTTAAATCTTCTCCGGTGTGCCGGTCATCAATTGCCATACAAGCAGCACAATGACACCATTCATCATCACCAAATCCATCGCCATCGTTTTCACAGGCAGAAATCGAATAGGCATTTTGGAAAGGATCTTTCTGCATATTGATCTTCCATTCGTCAACGATTAACTTTGGCAGATCTGGACTGGTCGGACACATTTTAACCCGTTCAACCCGTCCCAGTGGTTTGCGTTCGCCCTTTCCATTCAGTGCAAAAATGTCAGGATTCGTTCCCTTATATTTTTCCCAATAATTGGTATATGCATGCCCGAATTTAAACGTTTTACTTCTTCCCATTCGCATCCTGCGCATCCAGGTGAGCACATCCACCTGCTTTGCAATTACCTCATCTGATGTTGGATGAAATTCAACAGGCGCATATTTCCCATAAAGTTTCTGCTCGTCTTCCTTAAAGAGGTTAGTCCGGATATTTCGTTGTATCAATTGCGGTGTCCATGCTGACTCCTTTGAAGTAAGTGAAATGGAATTCCGTTTGGTATAGATAATGCCATCATCGCCAGGTTTTATCCATTTAATATTCAGTTCGTTTTCCAGGAAATTATATACAGCAAACAAAGTTCCGGTGCGGTTGTACGAAATATTTAAAACTTCGCTCAGAACTTTGTTTTTCAAGTCCCCAGGGTTTTCGATAGAATTCTTTTTATTAATTGCATCATCCCCAAATATATAGATGCTCTTTCCTTTAATTATGTATACTGCTTCTTCCGGGTTGAGCTTTTTATGGAAGCCATCGGGTAATATACCTACGTAAAACTGTTTTTTGAATTTACTCTTTTCCGACAGCTTTGCTATAGTTATGTTTCCATCAAAAACAAGGTCCAGATGTTTCTTAAGTTCCTGGGCAGCAAAGAGAATAATGCTGTTTGCCGTATCCGGAATTATAATTCCAACTGAATTGAATTTGCCCTTTTCAATAGTAATTGAATTCCCTTTACCTGAAAGAAATACTACAGAAAATAATACGGCTACAAGAAATTTTGCTATTTTCATAAGGGCTAAATTGAAATTAATTGTGTCGGGGCAAAAATATATATAAATGTTGACGTACACAATTTTAATTTCAGCCTATTAATGAATGAAAAAATAGACAATTGCAAAGTGTTGAATATCTATATTTTATCAAAACAGGTAAATTGGCAGATAGATATTATGGCATATAATTGCTTTATTATCAGCATGAAAAGTAAACTCATTTTTCTTAGGAAAACAGGCTCACCATAAAATAAATAAAGAGTATTTGGATAGTTCCAAAATAATGTGTTAATTTGTGTACGTTAACACGATAAACATTTCAAAGCTTTAGATATGTCTGGAAATACTTTCAATCGTAGGGATTTTATTGGCAAGACGACTGCTGGTTTGGCCGGATTGGCTTTAACAAGCACTATTGCCAAAGCTTCAACCGTAAGTGCTGCATCATACAACAGGATCATAGGTTCAAACGAACGCATCAATATTGGGTTTATTGGCTGTGGTGCCCGAAGTAAAGGTCATATTGAAATGGTGAAAGGTTCGGTAACGGATATGAACCTTGGTGTTGTTGCGGTTTGCGATATCTGGAACTATAACCGTGAGAACCAGGCTGCGATTTGCAAAAGCAAATTTGGTAACGAGGTGAAGCAATTCAAATATTCCGAAGACTTCCTGAAAATGCCTGAACTCGACGCGGTAATGGTTGGTACCGGTGATCATCAGCATTCCAAATTACTGGCTGAAATAGTTGCTGCCGGAAAAGATTGCTACTGCGAAAAACCAATGGCCATTGATGTGGACGATGCCAAGTTGGCCAGGAAGGCTGTACTGGCTTCAAAACAAGTGGTACAAATGGGTTCACAGTGGGTGAGTGATCCGGTTATGTTGAAAGTAAGAGATATTATCCGTTCCGGGAAATTGGGACAGATTACGAAAATAGAGCAGGTTTGGAATGACAACAATCACCGCTGGCACGATCCCAACGATCAGGATGTGGCCCGAATCCGCGAAGAAGATACCGATTGGAACCGGTGGCTGGATGGAAGACCTTATGAGCCGTTTGATCCATGGAAATATTTTGAATTCAGGATTTTTCGTGATTATTCCGGCGGAATTACCTCACAGTGGATGAGTCATGGAAGTGGATTAGTTAATTTTTACATGGATGCCACTGTTCCTGATTCGATGGTAGCCAACGGAGGAATTTTTGCATGGCCGGATATCCGACAGAATCCGGATACATTCCAGGCATTGGCAACCTATAACGATCAGAAATTCATGCATTCCTTCACCACTAACTTCGGAAATCTGTTTGGCGATTACACCTGTATCCGTGGAAAAGAAGGGACTTTGTTCTCGCACGGTGGTGAAGGCAACTCACGATGGTTTTTCGTAAAGGAACATCAGGACCTGCCTGGTGGCTTTGATTTTTATGAAGGCATGAAAGAGCTGGTGAAAAGCGGGAAAGCTGAATTGATCTCAACTCCTGAATATGAGATGAAAATGCCCGCTCCAATTGGAAACGACAATAGTAAATTCCATATTGACAACTGGATCAATTGCATGCGGAGCAGAAATCTAATGCCAAACGGACATATTCATACCGGGTTCTGGCATTCGATCGCCAGCATTATGGCTACCCGTGCCTACCGTGAAAATAAAAAGCTTTATTGGGATGCTGACAAAGAACTGATTGTAGAAAAAGCAACTGCCTGATTATAAATAATAATTATAAAATAGAATGAAACACTTTCTTGCTATTTTCTTAAGTTTTGTTGTTGTAAATTCCTTTGCTATGGAATCAAAATTGCCTGGCAGCGAGTATTCACCTCTGAACAATCTTGATATAACAAAGTCAGTTCCGGATAGTATGCCTTCGGTTTTTCCTGAAAACCACGCCGACATCGTTGGAAGTCGCCTGAAGAATGAAGCTTGCCGCCGGTTTATGGAGTTTAATCTTCCTTCATCGGGCGCTGAATTTGAAACCTATAAAAAATGGTTAAAAGGTGAGATTAGCAAAAAAGCCGGAATTACCACAGATCATTCATTCCCCTTGGATTATCACGAAACCGGATCAATCCAAATGGACGGTTTTACTATCAAAAATATTTATTTCCAGACGCTTTCCGGCGTGTATGCCACAGCCAACCTTTACATTCCTGATGGGAAAGGACCATTTCCGGCTATTGTTAATTCGAATGGTCATTGGCCGGGAGCCCGTTTGTGTGAGCAGGTTCAAACGGTAGCACAAACTCTGGCAGGCAATGGATATGTTGTACTTTGCATTGATGCGTTTGGCGCAGGAGAACGTTCAACTATTCACGGAACCAGCGAATATCACGGGGCAAACCTGGGACTTTCAATAATCGATTTGGGGAAATCGTTAATGGGTATTCAGGTTTCCGAAAACATGCGTGGAGTCGATCTGCTTTGCTCATTGCCTTATGTTGATCCGAATAAAATTGGTGCTACAGGCGCCAGCGGCGGCGGAAACCAAACGATGTGGCTGACCGCGATGGACGAGCGGATTAAAGCCGGAGTTCCGGTGGTGAGCGTGGGTAATTTCGAAACCTACATCATGGAATCGAATTGCGTTTGCGAATTGCTGATCGACGGACTTACCCTGACTGAAGAATCAGGAGTTCTGGCTTTGATAGCCCCTCGGTCAGTATTGATGCTAAATCATACTGAGGATTCAAATCCGCCATTTCTTCCTTTGCAAATGCTTCGCACTTACGCTAACGCCAAACCTGTATATGAAATGCTGGGAGTCGGAGGCAATATTGCTTACCAGGTATTTGAACAAATTCACGATTATTTGCAGGACGACCGAACAGCGATGTTGTCCTGGTTCAACCAACATTTGAAGGGCATTAGCAAGGAGTCGCCATCCAAAGAAATTACATTCAAAACGATTGCTTCGGAACAATTGATGGTGTTCCCTGAAGGGAAAAGAGACCCGAAAGTGAAAACCATCCAGGAATATTGCCGGCAAAAAGGCACTGAACTCAGAAGCAACCTGCTTGCGTCAAAGGCGATTGATGTAAAATCGAAGAAAAATGAATTAAAGAAAATCTTACGGCTTGGTGAAACTCCGGTAATCAAAGAAATTCATCAGTATTCCGATCAGTCAGGTTGGGAACGATTTTCGCTTGAAACGGAAGATGGTCGGCTGATCCCGGTTCTGGTGCTGGCTCCTGTCAACAAAGCATTGGGCTTTACCCTTTTGTGTGATCCGAAAGGGAAGAATGGCGTTTCATTGAGCCAGATTGAGGAATTAAAAAGCAAGGGTGCAGGCATTGTACTAGCCGATCTGTTTGGTACCGGTGAAGCATCCTCATCAAAAGCCAATTCGTTTGATAAAAGCCTTGCCCAGTTTCACACCCTGTCGCGGGCTGAATTATGGCTTGGACGAACTGTTTTGGGCGAATGGGTCAACGATTTCGATTTAATCAGCCAATTCCTGAAAAAGAAGTATGGAACATCCCAGGTAAA
>CAIWMA010000035.1 GCA_903913645.1 uncultured Bacteroidales bacterium
GAGTCCCTGAGCTTCTGATTTACTTTCCGCCGCCTGTTCAATTGTGGCCGTGTAACTGCATTGAAGACCGGAGGTATAACAGCAAAAGCCAGTGTTACCAGGTTAATTGTATCGTAATCGAAAATATTGGCATGTTGGGTAATATTATCTGTGAGTTTTAGTAAAGTCATAATTCCCGATCCAAGCACCCAGGGAATAACAAGCCGGCTTAAAACAAAAAAGTGCCTGTTGTTTTTCCAGGAGTTCGTCCTGGTGGTTTCGGGAAGGTAACTCACTACTTTCCAACTCAAAGCTACGATCAGGCTGATAAAAATCATCGAAAGGATAAGCCGTAAAGCCACACTCATAAATAACCAGTCAATCACATAACCGAAACCCTCGAGTGTGATCGCCCCGCCAACAAAAGCTCCGAAAAACATCATCATCGACATCAGGTACATCCATACCAGGAACATACGCATATGAGATCCATAGCGGGATTTCAGGCGTAAAACGAACCGTAGTAAAATCCATATCAGCAATGCCGTAAACGGGCCTGAAAGGGTGACGATTATTATTTTTTCGGGCGTCCAGATAAGCGCATTGCTTCCTACAGGAAACATTACTTCGTAAAAATACAGAACTGAATCAATGCCAAACATGGATGCCGTGATCATAACAACCAACTGGTAGAAAAACCAGGATAACTGGTATGCCACCAAAAACATAGCTGTTGAAGTAAGAGCAGGTTTAATGTAATCGGTCCAGGGGGTCTTATTCCCCGGAGTAGTAGCTCTGTGCTCAATCTTAAGGTCAACAGGCACGATAAAGCCACTTGTTTCTCTTGTAATATGTAGCTTCCGCATTAAAAAGCTTTTCCATTTCCGAAAGCGGCTCCTGTGAATGTGTCTCCGGTGGTGATGATGCCTTTGGTCCTTATTTGGCGAAGTTGAGTCCGAAGAATGCTCTTCTTTTGTTCTTTTTAAATCATTTATTTTTTGGAATCTGGCCTCGGCGTCTGCAGTATTGTGATGTACCCTGTGCCTGCTTCGCCTGCGATGTGCTGTAGCAAGATCTTCCTTTTCTGAATTTGCAGAGGTAGATCTTTTCAGGAACAGTTTAAGCCTGGAAAAGAAACTTAACTCATTTTCCAATTTCTTTCGCGACCTGTTCTTTGCAGGAAGAATGCCAGGATCAGGACGGGTAGCAGAATCTGGTAAAGAGGCTGCCGGTTCATGTGTCCTTCGCCTGCTTCGCCTGTGATGAGCAGGCGATGCATCTTCATTATTTAAAACCACCAGGAAAATCTTTTTCAACCTCCGTTTAAATCGTGTAAAGAGGCTAATTTCATTCGGCATCTTCTTGCGTGACCTGTTTTTTTGTGGAAGAATGCCCCGGTCAGGACGGGCAGTAGAATCCGATAAAGAGATTACCAGTTCATGTTCCGCTGCTTTGGATAACGATTCCTTAACTTCTTTTGTGGTTAAAAAAACAATATCAGTCGAAGGTTTTTGAAAACGGCGTTTTTTCAAATTCAGCGCAACAAGTGTTTTATTCAGCCATTTTCTTAGCCGATAGCCCGTTTTTTTCTTATGATGGGATTTATTGAGTGGCATTTCTATGTTAAAAGCGTTTTCTTTACAAATCTATGATTTTTTACTTAGAGTCCTAATTTTAAACAGAGTTTATCGCCACATTTTGCGTTGAATTTCTTTATATCCTATCTTTGTTTCTCGGGTTGCTGTATTCAAAAATGGCTTAAACTGCCTTGGCTGAAGCAATTAATAAATCAATTAATGCTGTTGGAAAAGATGGTGTTTTCAGAATTGAAATCGATTACCTGGTATTAACCATGTAAATTGTAGTGAATCAAAGTTTTAAAACTTAAGATAATTCATTCAAAAACATTTTTATTATGAACAAAATCATTGCCTTTCTTCTCGCTGGATTCTTGCTCTCAGGAACCACATTATCGGCTCAATCGTTTTTCACGCCTGATGATCACCTGGTAAACGGTTACGCGAATAAAATCTCAGGATTGGATTTTGAATACACTTCCTGTATTCCCGGCTTACATCAAAGCATGCTCATCCGTGCAACAAACGGGAAAGATTTTATGGAATGGGAAACCGATACTGTTCCTGCCGGAATTAAACAGAAATATGCCACACTTGTTTGGATTGCTGCCCTGGGTTCAGGTCCGGGACGTGCACAAATGGATCTGGCCATCAATGGGAAAAATCAGTTTGCATTTTACACAGATGGACGTCCAACATGGGTATCACTGGTTTCAGACGGATCTTCTCTTTCATTTAATTCAATTATGGTCGATCAGCATGGCGATCAGCATGGATATATGGTTCTAAGAATTCCATCGGATAAAGTTGTTGCCGGTAAGCCATTGAAAATTAAAGTTACTGGAAGCGAAGCAAATCTTTCGTCCTGGTATATGACATTCAAGAAAGAAGTGAAAACAGGAGTCAGCCTTAATCCGTTTCCTGCTATTTTAAAGAAAGGAAATGAGCGGTTACAATTAGTGGAAGCAGCAATTTTTTATTTCGGAAGCGAATTGAATGCAAATATTTATGCAAATGAGAAACTGCTGGAAACTGCTCCTTTGAAGTTCGGATACAATACTGTAAACCTTGGATTAAAACCTGTTGAAAAACCTGCCCATATAAAAATGAAGGTTGTAGCCGGAGATTTTACAATGAGCAATTCGGTTCTGCTAAACCCAGTTCGTAAATGGAAGATTGACCTGGTGCAACATTCCCATACCGATATTGGCTATACCCGTTCACAGACTGAAATCCTGGCTGAGCACTTGCGCTATATTGATTATGCGCTCGATTATTGCGATGCTACCGACAATTACCCTGAAAATGCAAAGTTTCGATGGACGTGTGAAGCTTCCTGGCCGGTAGATGAATACCTGAAATGCCGCCCTGAAAGCCAGGTCGAAAGATTGAAAAAAAGAATCAGTGAAGGCCGGATTGAAGTTACCGGGATGTATTATAATTTCGATGAATTGCCTGATGAACAAATACTTGCGGCCTCCTTGCAAGCGGTTGGGAGGATCAAATCCGATGGAATTACGGTTACTACGGCCATGCAGGACGATGTGAATGGAATCGGATGGTGTTTGAACGATTATTTTAACCAATTGGGTGTGAAATACCTGAACA
>CAIWMA010000036.1 GCA_903913645.1 uncultured Bacteroidales bacterium
AAGCAGCGCCCCAGATTCTTTGACCCTGTGCTTACGATTGCAAGGGTAACTTCGTTGCCAAGGATTTTAAAGTTGTCTTTCATGGTAGTAATATATCAGATTTCGGAGCGATTGTCAAGAAAAACCCGGCGCGATGTCAGCGCCGGGATATAGCTAACTCTCTAATAGTTCATTCAATATAAACCTTTCCCGGTTCAATTCCTTCATGGGAATAGATACCATCTTCCCGGGTGACGCCCAAAAATTTCACCGCATGGAATGTGCCTTCCAGACTATCTAAAACAACAGCCGTTTGGTCAAGCTGCTCATAGGATAGCCAAACGAGTTTGATAATTAGTTCCCTATAGGTCATATTTTTATTTTATTAAAAGACGGGCTTGCCCCCGTTGGAAGCAAGCCCAATTAACCGTTCTGCTATCCCACGGCCAGAGTTTTCCGGTAGCACGCAGCCAGTTTCGGCGACAACAAGCGCCAACCGGCAAAATTTACGCTAAGCGTGCGGTCCGCACGGAAAGAAGCGTATTTACCGCTGGCGGGCAGCAGCGCCGTAAACAGCCGGTTGCCGATTTTGCTACGCCACGCAAGATTTTTGGGATTGCCCGCGATGGTGTAAACTTGAATCGGCAAGTTAGGATTGCGCGATGCTTCGGGCGCATAGGTGACGCGGTAGGTTGATACGACGCGGAATTGAGAAGCCGCGATGAGTTTGTTATAGAATTTACGCATAGGTTTTATGTTTTTTTTACTGTGTTTTACTGTTTTCTTTTATTGAATTAACTGAGGACAATATATCAGAATCTCGCCAAGAAGTCAAATTGTTTTTATATGTTTTTTTTCACTTCCTTTGCAACGCCAAACAGAACTATCAGGACTGTAATAAACAAAATCATAGGTTTTTTAATGTTTCTTATAGCCCACGTTCGCAACAGCCTTGTCCCAACAGGCGCGACAATCCCCGCACTTTCCCCCCTGTTTTGGGGCAGGACAAGTAAAGTCCTCCGTCATTACGCTGCTAGTATGCACACCTAATCTTGCCGCAATAGATACAGGCGGAGCACCATCGAGCATCATACTGGACAAGCGCACGGTAAGATTTGAAGGGAAAGCGCCGTTTGCCGACACCCAACTGGCAACGATAGAATATTCCCTAGTCGGCAACCAAAAAGAGATGCCAGGATTGAGCCTACAAACTTTGACAATCTTGTCTAGACTATCGACATCTGCAAGATCGCCACTATCGAAAAATCTGAAATAGCCGGACTTCTCCATCTTGCCGACAAGAAAAGCCATAGCTTCTGCCCAGCGGGGATTCGACATCCCGGCGAACCGCCGTTCGAGAGCGTTCCTAACTTTGGCAAAGGAGTAACGACCTTTTAGAGCGTAGCACTTAGAACATACCGAGCCAGGCACTTTCCTGAGTTTTTGCCCTGTTTTACAATACTTTGCGGAGATAGAAAACCCATAACAAGGCATCTTCGACGGCTTGCTAAAGTTGCCGACTATGGAGATTGCAAGCTTTTTGTCCATAGTTTGAGACAAGCTAGGCAAGGTTAGTTGTGTGTTAATCATAGACGTAGAATATCAGAATACGGGAAACAAGTCAATACTTAAATTCAAATAAAGTTACCAAAATTACTATTCATTCCATGATTCAAACCATTCTTCATGCGCTTCCAAAAGTAGAGATAACGCGATATTCCAATGAATCACTTCACCGCCAAAGACATTGCAAAGATTAGCGAAGCCTTTGGACTCGCTTTTCACTCTATAGAAAACACCCATAAACTTTACTATGCTATGCTTTTTAATTTTAATCATAATGCAACTATACCAAAAAGAAGATCAAATAGCAAGGCTTTTACTTTGGTTTGTTTAGTAGCTTTGCTAAGATGCCGCCGGTTTGTTTAGTAGCTTTGCTAAGATGCCGCCGGTTTGTTTAGTAGCTTTGCTAAGATGCCGCCCTGGACCATGAGGTAACTATTTGGGCAATATTTGGGCAATATTTGGGCAATATTAATAAACCATTGAATTTTTGCGTCTATTTCAACGGCTATCGCGATTATGGGCGCACGCAGATTTCATGCAAGCATCCGGGAAGTTATCATCTTCGCTCTCGGCCTCAATAACGCCCATTTGGTAAAATTCGCAATTGGAATTGATGCTTCGGAATGACTCTTTAGTAGTTTCTTCAAATGCTTTGGCGGCCAATTCCCGCGCCTTGCACGCGAGATCCATGTATCCTATATAAGAGCTAGAATTGTGCCAAAGGATATTCTCGTTAATATTGAACAAATAACGCTTATATTTGGCCATTGTGGACCAGCAAGAGCATGTATTTGGCGCGACCCAGTTTGGCTCGCCTGAAGTAGCGTTCCAATTAAAGAGAGACATCCATTTACTATATGCGTCTTGTTCAGTGTCACCGTTGATATACAAGAGAATAGAAGTGCCATAATTTTGAATTGTTATTTTTGTTTTTGTTTTATTCATGTGCGCACTATATCAGAACCGGAGCCGACAAGCAAGCTATTTCTCCAAAAAAAAAGCCCTCTGGACTGCCAGAGGGTGCCGGGACACTATTTAATTACTTGGCTAAGGAGCCGTAGTATGTCTTAATTTGGGACACCATCGAGAGATCGGTTTCCTTGTCAGGCTTGGGAAAGGGCTTAGATTTAGCCTTGAATCCCGACTTGGGAAAGCCGTCTTTGCGCTGTTGTTTGTGTTTGAGAGCCTTGCGGCGCTTGGTGTTATTATTTGCCATGTTAGTTCTTAAAATCAAATAATCCATAATGATTCATGCCAAACTGTAATTTGGTTCTGCAAATCTCTAGCAGCAACACTTTATGGATTATTAAAAATCTAATCAAATTATGCCGGAATTATCTTATTTCCCACTATCCGCGAGAAAAGGAATTTCTTAAATTTACCATCCTCAAACCCGGATATATATTTGCCATCTTCCTCGGTCACATCCAACGACCGCCATTGAGGCTGCTCCCCATTTTCCTTATCATAGACGAATTGGACTCTTTTAGTGACTTTCAGGGGTAGGATGTCATCGCTATATAGTTCAAATGACTGTGTTTCCTCGCCGCCTTCGCCGACTAGGGACACTCTATTTTGACGGATGCGACCGCTCTTAGTCACAAAAGAAATATTGTAATTAAATTCTTGATAATCATTATGATCTATAACAATAATATCATAAAACTTAATCTTAAAATTAGCAATTAATTGAGCAGCTAAACAACCCATTCCCTTTGCCATCTTGACTAATCGGGAATCATACTCGCTACAGATAACCATTTCTTTAAGAAATCTCTGAAGTTGTGTGCCGTGGCCCTCGAAGTAGCCGTCATATTGACGGTAAAAAGATAGCAACGGCTCTTGAGATTCGCTAAATATTGTCGTTTTTGAGGTGGTGGACATATTCTTATTTTGTTTCTGTGCAACTATTAATCTGCAATATATCTATTGTGTTTGTCACTCCATTTAATTTGTTTTTTTTCTAAATTTGCTCTAAATTTGCAATTTGACCAGAAAAAATTTAATCTAACACCTTTGTCCTTATTCTGAAAATGCCATACAGATGGAGACGGTGGCCAGTTTTCCTCAAATCCCATTGCTTTAAGTTTATCTAGTATTTCTAACGCCTGTTCAAATGTAAATCTCATATAGGCATTAATCAGATTCCAATCATTCGTGCAAATGCGGTGGCCTGTTGACGAGCACTTGAAATTATCATGCGAACTATTTTTGAAGGATGTTCTGGAAAGTCAACGCCAAGCCATTCCATAAAATCTATCACTTGTTCTTCGGACAAGGTTAATAAGATTGTTCTCATTGCATTAAAATCATTGCAGTAATTCGGAATTGAATGAATAAACTGATCTGTTCCATCAGGAGCAATACACCATTTAGATTTACTTCCCCATGTTCCGAACCTATCTTTCCATTCTTGGCACGGCTCGAACTTCCATCCCACATAAATTGCTATAATTCGGTTAATTTCTGCATCGGTCATATATTAAAGAATTTCTTAAATATGTTTTATGAGTTGCCGAGAGAAGATTCTTCTCATCAATTTCCATACGGATAAGTTCATTTCCATCTATATCATTCTTGTCGATCAAATCCACAACAAAGAGATTGGTTTCTTCATTAAGAAATATACTGATTCTATTCCCACTTTTTAATTTTATGTTCATCGTTTTAATATTCATAACCTTTAGGGTAGGGGTAGTTGACTAATTATTACAATTATGCTGATTTTTCCGATATTGTCAAGAAATTGATTTAATCATGTGATCGTCTTGTGATGTCTCTGATGGACGAATCTCTCTTAAGAAATTCTTTAATGTCGGCAAACGCATTCTCAATCATATAATAAGAATAATAAGAGTTCACTTGTCCGTCCGCCTGAATGAATAGAACTTCAAATTCGTAATTTGGGTTCTCCAGTCCAGAAATCGTGACTTTGCGTTTCATAATTTTGTTAAAAACCCGTTGTCCAAAGATTAGCAAAGTAATCGGTGTAGATGTTTATGTCTCCACCCTCATCCCGCAAAATCTTAGGATCGACAGGTGTGACGCCTAATTTATGGAAACTTTCGACTAGCGTATTAAGGTTCAACATGCTTGCCCAAGCGTCTAATTCGAGTTTGCTTTCAAAAGTAATTGAGAGCGTGACGGGCGAGAAATCAGGGGATTTAGTAGTAATAGCTTTCATAATGTCAATATATCAGAAAAGTCTCTCTTTGTCAACTAGAAATTGTTGGTTTTTTCCCGTCAGGGATAGGGCAACCAAAAACCTTTAATTAGTTTATCAACCTTCCCAACCTACGGGCAGCACTTGGTTGCCATATCGGAAGCTGTAGGCTTCGTTCGACCAGTAGGTGAGCGACTCGTATTTGGTCTTCGCGTCCATCGCCACCGTTGCCGCGAACCACTTGGATAAATCCCTTTCTTTATCAATATCTGATGCGATTATTGATTGATCGCGATCAGAAAGAGTATCCCACAGGTGAATTACTGATCTTTTAAGAATTTGACCGTAATGGATTGTCATAGTTTTGGTTTATTTAATTTATCAAAAGTCCCTAGCGACCACTATCGTATCGACCCCAACCGATTGGCCCAATAGCATTTCCGCCAATTCGCTTGCTCTTTTGGGAACGAAAACTTCGCCGCCCCCCATTGCTTCGATTTGTTTGCGCGATACCATCCACTTAAAACCGGGATTGGCATTCACAGCTTCCAGTTGCTCTCTCGTCGCAGGGACGAACGAAAAACTGCCCTTAGTGCGACCAGAACCAACACGAGTTACTCTTTTTTTCTCAGTCATATTATTATATTACGATATTCTTCTTTGATTGTCAACAGCCAATCACGCTGGCAAAGCGTTTAGATATTCGACCCCGCGCCCGGTTATCATTCTCCCCTTTCCAGGAACCACCTCTAGCAGAGAGTGCTGCATCAGAATCATTTCATAGTCTTGCTGCAAGGCATCTTTAGCCAGACCAGTCTTGGATACTAAACTATTCAAACTTGAACCTTCAGGACGTTCTTTGAGGATTCTTAGGATGTCAATTTCTTGTCTGCGCAAACCCAATGGGTGAATTGACAGGATACTTTTCAAATCCATCCAATGCTTTTGGCCGAATTTACTAGAGCCGTTAAGATAGGAGACGATTTCCGAAGCCGTTTGAACGGCTTGGCGGGCATTCTGTCTTACAGTAGAAGCTATTTCGCACAGGACTTCTTCAATATAAGATACTCCAGGGGTAGCTTTCTGAATAATCGTTGCCAAATCGTTTATAGAATAGGCTTCCAAATCAATTCTTTTCAGGCGGTCGGCGAGGGGTTTAGATACCTTCTCGACATTCGTGGTTGCGAAAAGAAACGTGTTTAGCGTGAAGTCAATGTCTATGGGATAGTCATCGACGGTTAGCGTATTCCGATTGTGGACGTTGGGATTGAGCAAAGATAATAAATTAAATTCAACATCCCTCTTCATTTCTGAGCATTCATCTATAAATACTGTAGATGCTTTACCAACACAATGAGGAAGCAAAACCGAATTCATAAACCATCTAAAATTCTTTATTGTGCTCGCGTTAATATATATCCACGGCTTTTTCTTTGTTGAACCGTCGGCCTTCATTTCAGCCTTGCCAATTTCCCTATATTCAACCAAATTCCTGCCAACTTCAGTGGCGATATGAGTTTTTCCGCCGCCCTTCTGGCCGGAAAACAACAAGTTAGGCATTATTCGGGTGTTATGGTAGGCGCGGAGATAGAAAGCGAGTTTCTTCTTCGCTTCCTCTTGCCCTACTACGTCCGGGAACATGTCTGTATTAATCATGCGCCAAGAATATCAGAAAACTCCCCAGAAGTCAACGACCAAGTTAATAAAAAACATTTTTTTAAATTAAATTAAAATTATGTTGTTGATTTAGATGTTGTTTTATGACGCTCATGCGCTGCTTCACCAGCATCAGCCACTTGTTTAATAAAATTACTAACATCCTTTTCCCAAAGTTCCTGACCGCGCACGATCAAGTGGGTGCTTCGCAGTTTTATCAACATCGCCTCCCTCTCTTCTTTAGGAAGTTTATTAAGAGCCGCAGTCATAGCTGTTGAGTAGCATTGCGCCAAAGTCTCCGGTTGTGATGGGATTCCGGCATTATTTGGAGCAGTAGGGACATTATTTGGATTATTCATTTTTCGCCTTGATTTATCTTTATTATATTAAATTACATTAAATTCTCTAAGAAGCACTTAAAAACCATTTTTTTCAATGAAAAATTACTCATTTTTTAAGTGGTATTTTGCTATGTTCCATAGTCCATTTTTTATACCATTTGCGCCTCAATCGCATAACACATAGCCAAATATTCTTCCCAAAAGTTTTTTCTAACTTTATTATATTTGGTTCTGATAAATTAGGTAATAGATTGTGGGCCAGTTCGTGGATTAACGATAATATCAATTGAGCATCAGATTGATTAGGATCGACCTCAACGAGATTATCGCCCTCTTCATCTTTGTATGCAAAACCAACTATTCCATCAGTAAGGTTTTTATAGATTACTTTGGATTTTTTCAAGACTACCCTAGATCGTATGTGTTTCGGCATATTTGGACTTAATTACGTTTGCATTAGGCGCGGCGACCGCATTTTGGGCAAATAGGCTGCTTATTTCGCGTCCAATTGACTTGCGTGCCGCAGCGTGGGCAAATATTGAATACATATAACCAAAAAATTCTTTTGATGCATTTTAATTTGTTGTTTCTCCAGTTGGGAGCGAAAAAAAACAAAATCAAATCAAAAATTAGTCCTAATGATGCAATGATTACAATAATTTCTACTGTATTAGGGGGGGTATTTAGCATGTTTTTGGTTAAATTTATCGATCTCGACTGAGTAAAATACACTCATATATGCACGCGATTGTTATCATTAATAAATAGGTAAAAAGTATCATTTCATTGGGGTTTTTGATGTTTTTTAGATTATTTGTTTTGCTTTTCATGGAAAAGATTGAGCGATTTTTAATTAAGATCATTATTTATTATTATTTATTATTTTATATAAAGAAACGGCGC
>CAIWMA010000037.1 GCA_903913645.1 uncultured Bacteroidales bacterium
CACCATTCACCAGTCACCAATCACCAGTCACCAATCACCAGTCACCAGTCACCACTGAATAACTAATTTCTCCCAAATCCACGATTAATGAAACTCAAGTCCGTACTTTTTGCTATTTCTCTTACTCTATTAACCAACTTAAGCCGCGCCGGTGAAGGCATGTGGTTGCCATTGCTGCTTTCGCAACTCAACGAAAAGGAGATGCGTGATATGGGAATGCGTATTACGGCCGAAGATATTTATTCAATCAACCATTCAAGCCTCAAGGATGCTATCGTTTTGTTCGGTGGAGGCTGCACCGGTGAACTTGTTTCGGACCAGGGATTGATGCTTACCAACCACCATTGCGGGTATAGCAATATTCAGAAACACAGTTCGCTAGAACATGATTATCTAACCAATGGTTTCTGGGCACAACGCATGGAAGAAGAGCTGCCTAATCCTGGGTTGAGCGTAACTTTCCTTGTCAGGATGGAAGATGTTACTACTCAAACTCTGAAAGGTGTAAACGACAAAATGAATCAGAAAGTAAGGGATTCCATAATACAGGCAAATTGTAAAGCGCTTATAAAAGAAGCTGTAAAAGGCACTCAATATACGGCACAGGTAAAACCATTCTACAGCGGGAACCAGTTTTACCTTTTCGTGAGCGAAACCTTTACCGATGTGCGGCTGGTAGGGGCACCACCATCAAATATCGGGAAATTCGGGGGCGATACCGACAACTGGATGTGGCCAAGACATACAGGCGATTTTTCCATGTTCCGGATTTATGCAGGCAAGGATAATAAGCCTGCCGAATATTCGAAAGACAATGTACCTTACAAACCAGCTAAACATCTCACTATTTCGCTGAAAGGAATCAAAGAAGGTGATTTTACTTTCGTATACGGATTCCCCGGTACAACACAGGAATACATTCCATCCTACGCGGTGGACATGACAGCTTTTCAGCGTAATCCCATTGCCATCGGGTTAAGGCAGCAACGCCTCGATATCATTGATAATGCCATGAACAATGATAAACTTACCCGAATTCAATATTCTGCCAAAGCAGCAGGTATTGCTAACACCTGGAAAAAAATGATAGGCGAAACCCGCGGCATAAAACGGCTTGATGGTATTGAGAAAAAACAGGCCTTTGAAAAAGATTTTCAGCAATGGGCACAATCAAATCCGGGAACAAATGCCAGGTACGGGCAATTGCTGCCTGCCTTCGATAAGGTTTTTGCTGCTTATGTACCCGTTAATAATGCATACACCTACCTCACCGAAGGATTGCTTGGTGTCGAAATGCTGCGTTTTGTATATGGTTATAACAACCTGGTAAAAATGTGCAGCGATAAATCAAAAACTGATGTTGAAATATCAAAACTAGTCGAGGCATTAAAAACATCGGCTGGAGCATTTTTCAAAAACTATAACAGGAACGTTGATACCCGGCTTTTTGAAACTTTAATCACCACATACACCCAATCGTGTGAAACAGGTTTGCAGGTACCGGTAGTAAAAGAAACCGCTGCGAAATATAAAGGAAATATAAAAGCATGGACTTCTGACCTGTACAAGAAAACGATTTTTGCTGATTCAGTAAAACTCAATGCTTTTCTTTCCGGTTTTGTACGCAAAGATGTCCGCAAAATCGAAAAAGATCTTTCATATATTCTGGCATCAGGCATATACACGTATTCGCAAAACACGTTTTACCCGCTTGTAAGTGCCTTTACCACAACCAACGACAGCCTGCAACGGCTTTATATTGCAGCCCAAATGGAGATGCAGCCGGACAAACGCTTTTATCCTGATGCGAATTCAACTTTGCGTGTTGCTTATGGAAATGTAAAAAGCTATCTGCCAGCCGATGCTGTAGAATACAAATGGTTCACCACGCTCGATGGCATTATGCAGAAGGAGAATCCTGATATTTATGATTATGTGGTTGAACCCAGGTTGAAAGAGCTTTACAACCTCCACGATTATGGCAGGTACGCCGATGCCGATAAAAGCATGCATGTAGGTTTTATCGCCAGCAATCACACTACTGGCGGCAATAGCGGTAGCCCTGTTTTAAATGCCGACGGTCAACTAATAGGCCTTAATTTCGACCGTTGCTGGGAAGGTACCATGAGCGACCTTATGTACGACCCTGACCAATGCCGTAATATCACGCTCGATATCCGCTACTGCCTGTTTATTATTGATAAAATGGCCGGTGCCAGGAGATTAGTGGATGAGATGACGATTGCGGAGTAAAAAGTGACTGGTGAAAAGTGAAAAGTGAAAAGTGAATAATGAATAGTGAATAGTGAATAGTGAATAGTGAATAGTGGCCAGTGTGACTGGTGATTTATTCCATTCTCCTTTTTCCATTTTCCAGTTTCCTGATTCCAGTTTCCAGTTTCCTAACCCCCCTTTACGACTAGCACCTTTTATTTCGAAGAGTATCTTTTGACTTGCAAGAGCACTATCCCTATTTGAAAAATTAAACAGATCGAAGTATATTCACAGCAGCATAAGAAGAGATAGCATTTTGAAATTCTCTCTATTGCAGAACTGGATTTTCCAATAATTCCTGTAATCAGCTATTTATCAAAAGTACTGCAAACACATACATATGGAAACCTGAAACAAACTTGTAAAATTATTTAACATATTACATTTCTATTCAAGTAAATTTATTTTATGTACAAAATAGTACGAATTGCTAATTATCAATGCAATAAACCACATAAGTGGTGTAATTAATTGAAATATTGCAAAATTTTATTTTATATTTTTGAGCATATAGGGTTACAAGTTCTTAACTTAGCTCTCAATATCAACAGACTACTTTGATTTCTATAGTCCCATATCAATAAGTGGGTGTACCTCAGGTTAAGGCAAGATATACATTTAAAGCGCAAAAGCAATCTCCATTCCGTAAGTTAAATTATTTTACTGAACACTAAACACAAGACACCTGACACAACTTCGGATAGTAACAAATCAAACATTTTATTGAAATGAATATTATTTTAGAAATCATAAGTACAGGAAAACTCATAGCTACAAAAAAAAAGGTACAATAGAAGAAAGAGATCAATCTGTTTTCATTTCGAAATGATAGTGTAAAACAATAACGGATAAAGAAAGCGCAGTTAAAGAAAATATTTATCAATAACGGCAATAATAAAAATAAAACCCTCCTATCATAGAAGAAATTTACAGAAAATGAAAAAAGTTTTAAAAATAGCACTATTCACTTTGTTCATAATTGTTTTAACCGCAAGGTTAACAGCACAAATACCTCCGCATCCTAATAATGGAGGTGCACCTACTGCAGCCAATGGCAATAATCCGGTTGGCGGAGGAGCAACTCTCGCTGATGGCTCATTTATATTACTGGCCCTTGCCTTGGCTTATGCCGGCAGGAAAATGTATGAAGCGCACAAAAAGAAAATAGAAAATCCAGTATAAATATTCTTGTATAGCTTTTGATTGATGGTAACACAGCTATCCGGCGATGCAGGGTGGCTGTGTTTTTTTTGTGGAAGCAGTTTAATGAAAAACAGAGAAAAGACTAAAAACAAAATTCGGATTCTTTAGGAAGCAATTTACTCCATATTTCGATTTTTTACAACTTTCTCGCGCTATTTTTAATGAGAATGAATCCATCCATGCAAAACCGAAAATGTATTAGTAAAATTATTTACTATTAAATCTCTAGTATAAAACTTATTTATCGAAATCTATTAATACCGCAAACACTTGAAATCATTATAATTAAAAGAATATCTATCTATATCTTCAATTAGACTGTAAAATTATTTTCCTTGTGATTTGCAAAATAGTATTACATATTTCTAACTTAGCCATAAACTTATCCGGAACTAGAAGAAAATATTACTGAGTCCATAAGCATAGCTAACAAAAAGTGCAGTGAAAAAGAAGTCCAATCTTACTGCCGGCAGCTACATCAGATTACTCCCCAAACTCATACCAACCCTTTTCAATCTTTTCCCAATCTAGAATACTAAAAGGCAATAAAGCATAAGATATGAAAAATATTTACCCGATTGCAACAGTTTCAAATATGGAATCACGGATAATTCAGAAGGCAGTCTTATTGTCTATTGCGCTGATATTAGGCGGTTTTGGAACAGTGGTTTCGCAAACAACATTTAGTTACACTGGTTCTTCAACTACCTATACCGTTCCTGCAGGTGTAAATTCGCTAACAATGGAAGCATATGGAGCTGCAGGTGGTTACAGTGATGATGGTTCAGCAGGGAATACCCGACCGGGTTACGGTGCGCGTATGAGAGGCACTTTTATGGTAACACCAGGCCAAGTATTAAAAGTATTGGTGGGAGGACAAGGCAGACCTGTAACCGACAATCCATCTGGCGGAAACCAAGCTGGCGGCGGTGGGGGTGGCACTTTTGTAACCGACAACAGTAACAATCCAATGATTGTTGCCGGTGGCGGTGGAGGTGAAAACTGGACAAGCTTTAACGTAAATGGCGTTGATGCAGTCACTACCAATACGGGTACAAGTGGAGGAACAACCGCAGGCCGTGGTGCAGGTGGTGGCGGTTTTATTACTAACGGGACAAATTATGGTTCTAATTCAATCGGAGGTTATTCATTTCTTAACGGAGGAGCTGGAGGAAATGGAGATATCAATGCAGGTGGTTTTGGTGGCGGTGGTGGCGTCCAATTCGAAGGTGGCGGCGGCGGCGGATATAACGGTGGAAATGTGATTGCTACAAATTCTTATGATGCAGCACTTCCAACAGCTGCCGGGTCGTATAATATTGGTACGAGTCAATCAAACTCAGCAGGTGCAAATTCAGGTAACGGCTCACTAACTATTACTACCAATGCAGTTGTTCAGGGCATTTCTTATTCAGGATTTATCATTCCATTTGTATCAGTTTCGGGGGCAGTTTCTGCCGAACAAAGTTTTATAGTTTACGGCAGTTCTGTAACCAATAATATCAGCATTACTGTTCCTACAGGTTTTGAGGTTTCTACTACCTCGGGGTCGGGATTTGTCAGCTCACTTACTTTAACTCAAACTGGTGGTTTTGTTTCTTCTACAACTATTTATGTAAGGCTAACAAATTCTGCATCTGGAACTCCATCTGGTAATATTTCAATGACATCAGCTGGTTCAACCACGAAGAATTTAGCAGTTAGTGGCACAGTTTACTCAGTACCAAGCACACAATCAAGTAGCTTACTTTTCTCTAGTGTAATGAGCGGTCAAGCGGTTTGCAGCTGGACAAATGGAAATGGTACGAACAGAATAGTATTTATGAAAGCGGCTGCGTCAGGCAGTGCTTCACCAGTAAATAGTACCACTTACACAGCATCTACAAGTTTTGCTTCGGGCATTCAGATTGGCAGCACTGGTTGGTATTGCGTTTATAATGGTACCGGCAGCAGTTTTACAGTAACTGGATTAAGCACGACCATTTATAGTGTAATGGTGATGGAGTACAATGGAGTGACTAATGCTCAAGCCTACAATACAAGTTCTGCAAGCAATAACCTGAAAACTTTTTTACCTACGATTTATACAGGATCAATCCAAACCTATACAGTACCGGCTGGAATAACTTCAATTACCATTGAAGCTTTTGGTGCGGGTGGTGGTTACAGCGATGATGGCTCGGCAGGAAATACGCGTCCGGGTTATGGAGCCCGAATGAGAGGTACATTTACAGTTACTCCGGGCCAAATCCTGAAAGTATTGGTGGGTGGACAAGGCAGACCTGTTTCAGATAATCCAGCTGGAGGTAATCAAGCCGGCGGTGGCGGCGGAGGCTCTTTTGTTACCGATAATAGTAATGTGCCGATGATTGTTGCCGGTGGGGGTGGCGGTGAAAACTGGATTAGCTTCAATGTAAATGGCGTTGACGCTGTTACAACCTATACTGGCACAAGCGGAGGCACAACTGCAGGGCGTGGTGGCTCAGGAGGTGGTTTTTCAACTAACGGAGCAACATATAGTGCTTCAATTGGCGGTTATTCATTTCTTAACGGTGGTGCAGCAGGAACTGGGGACATTAATGCAGGTGGTTTTGGCGGTGGCGGTGGTGCCCAATTTGAAGGTGGTGGCGGCGGTGGCTACAACGGTGGAAATGTTATTCCCACAAATTCTTATGATGCAGCATTACCTGCAGCTGCAGGATCATACAATAACGGAACCAATCAATCAAATTCTGCCGGTGCCAATTCAGGAAACGGCTCAGTTTCAATTACCTGTAATGTAACCCAGGGCATTTCTACATCTGGCTCTCTTGCTGCCTTTACGTCTCTTTCAGGAACTGCATCTACCCCGCAAAGTTTCACAGCTTCGGGAACAGTTCTAACAGCTGATATTATCGTTACAGCTCCCACAGGTTTTGAGGTTTCTCTTTCTTCCGGTTCGGGATATGCAGGCTCAATAACATTAACACAAAGTGGTGGAAGCGTTTCCAGTACAGCAGTTTATGTGCGGCTGACAAGTTCAGCAACCGGTACTCCTTCGGGCAATGTTACATTGACTTCAACTGGAGCTACAACTCAAAATGTAGCCGTAAGCGGAACGGTGTATTTGGCACCGACAATCAGCTCATTTACCCC
>CAIWMA010000038.1 GCA_903913645.1 uncultured Bacteroidales bacterium
ATTCGAAGCTGCAATCCCGGTGCGATGATAACCGGTATCTATTTTAATAAAGAAACCACATTCTTTAGTCAGCATTTCTTTGAAAAACGTTGCTGTTTCCTCTGATTCAATCAGCAGATTCAGATTTATCTCTGAGGCAAGCTGATTTATTTCATCAATTTCAAGATGGTTAGCCGGGAAAGCTATTGTTATATCTTTCCATCCATGGTTTGCAAAATATTGAGCCATTGTAACCGATGAAACTGTTATGGCAGTTGCTCCGGCCTCGCGGAACCAGTCACCGATTGCCGCCGATTGATGTGTTTTAAAGTGTGGCCTGAAAATCACCTTTTGCTCATTGGCTTTCGCTGCCATAGCGCGGATATTTCTTTTGCAAATATCGCTGTTAAGTAATAATGCAGGCTTTTTGATATTCAGCATAACGAAATGTCTTTACTTTTGCAAATTTGATACTTTTGCATAAATAAACTGTAAATCATGAATAAATTTCTGTTAATAGTTTTGATGCCGGTTTTATCGATGTTTACGACTTCGTGCCGAAGTGGTGCAGATTCGGGTAAAAATATTGTCACGAAACGGATACAATACGATGTGGCGATCCGGAATACTGATCCGGATATGGATTGGTGGGTACAGAATATCGAAGGCAGTAACCGCGAAAAGCTGATAAAGGATATCCTGGGGCGTGTTACTTCAGGCGAAGTAAAAGCCTACGATTTTCTTTCGTGTAAGCCCTTTTCGGCTAATGAAATTGCTGCTATGATGAAACGGGTTGATACCATCAGTGTTGAACGGTCTACTCCGCCTTACGACCTTGTCGATACGGTTCTGGTAACCGAAATAAGGCTAAGCGACATAACAAAAATACGTTTCCTTGAAGAATGGAGCATGAATGATAAAACTCTTGCAATTACCAAAAAAGTAGCCGGCATTTGTCCAATGGTGGAGCGTTTGACCGATTCCGGTGAATTACGCGGGTACAAGCCGCTTTTCTGGGTCTTTTTTGATGATAAATACCCGGCAGAATTGCAATCGAAATAAACAGGGAATGATGGACTTTATCTTCGATGTCGGATGTTTGATGTTGGATTAAAGCGTAGCTATTCACTCTTCACTTTTCTCCCTGTCGCCTCTCTCCCTCTCTCCCAATCTCCCGATCTTCCCTAATCCCCGAACCCTAATCCCCAACTCCTTCAAAATGCCCTACCAATACTACGAATTAAAAAATGGCATCCGTCTTGTTCACCGGCAGCAGCGTGGCGATGTGGCGCACCTTGGAGTAATAGTTAATGCGGGGTCACGGGATGAAAATCCGGATCAGCAGGGATTGGCTCATTTTATTGAGCATCTTATTTTTAAAGGCACACAAAAGAGGAGTAATTACCAGGTGCTAAGTCGGCTTGAAAATGTCGGGGCTGATCTCAACGCATATACCACCAAGGAAGATACCAGCATTTATGCTTCAATACAGCGGAGGTATTACAAGAGGGCGGCTGAATTGCTTGCAGATATTGTATTTCATTCTGTTTTCCCCGACAAGGAAATTGAAAAAGAAAAAGCCGTTGTGATGGATGAAATCAATTCCTACAAAGACAATCCGGCCGAATGGATACATGATGAATTTGATGAACTGGTTTTTCGCGATCATCCTCTTGGGAGAAATATACTGGGTACAAAAGAAAAACTGACAAGGTATACCCGCAAAGATATACTTCGCTTTCGGGATGCGAACTATCTGCCTTCACGGGTTGTGATCACTTCAGTTGCGGATTTTGGACTCAGTAAAGCTATTGCCGTTGCCGAATACTATTTTTCAGACATAGCATCCAATAATTCATTGTTGTACCGGCAGCCTTTTACGGGGTATACTGCAGCAAATATAACCCGAAAGTATTCGCGTCACCAGGCGCATGTTGTTATTGGAAACGCTGCCTGCAACGCACACGATGATCGCCGGTTTACAATGGCATTGCTTAACAATATGCTGGGTGGTCCTGCTATGAATTCAAGATTGAATTTGGCCCTGCGGGAGAGAAATGGCATCGCTTACAACCTGGAATCGAATTTCCAGCCTTTTTCTGATACCGGCTTATTCAGCATTTATTGTGGTACCGATGAAGATCTTATGCCAAGGGCCATCGAATTGATTCATAAAGAATTAGACAAATTCAGAAACATCGCACTTACAACTATAGGGTTGCACATTGCACAACGTCAGCTTAAAGGGCAGCTTGCTATTTCGCTCGAATCGCATCAAAACGAAATGTTATCGATGGGGAAAAACATGCTTGTTTATGGTAAGATTGATCCGGTGGAAGAAATATACCGGAAAATTGACAACATTTCTGCTGCCGGTATTCTGGAAATGGCCAATGAAGTTTTTGATCCCAGTTACCTCAGCACTCTCATTTTTAACAACCAGAAATCCACCAGCCGATGAATGAGTTTGACCAGGGGATTATGAAACCCGGCATCGAAAAATATGCCACCAATCATACTTCAGCAGAGTTGCCGGTACTGGCTAAACTTTCTCGTGCTACTCACCTTCGAACGCATCAGCCACAAATGCTTTCAGGTCACCTGCAGGGCGCTTTTCTGCAATTGATCAGTCATATGATAAAGCCGGCAGCTATTCTCGAAATAGGAACATTTACGGGATATTCTGCTATTTGCCTTGCACAAGGATTACAGGAGGATGGCACCCTCATAACAATAGACTGCAATCCGGAAATGGAAGATTTTACACGACCATATTTTAAGGAATCCGGATTAAGTAAAAAAATTAAACTGATTACAGGCGATGCCACCGAAATTATTGAAGACCTGAAAGGCCCGTTCGACATGGTTTTTATCGATGCTGATAAGGAGAATTATCTCAATTATTTCAAACAGATATTTCCAAAAGTGTCGCCGGGAGGATATATTCTGGCAGATAATACACTTTGGTATGGACGTGTAATTGAACCAAATGCCGGATCGGACCGGGAAACCGCTGCAATTGCCCGTTTTAATACGTATGTTCAACAGCTTGAAGGTGTTGATAATGTGCTTCTTCCCTTAAGGGATGGCATCATGATGGTGAGAAAAATAACTAAAGGTATATAGGCGCCTTTTTAATGAACGTGACCTATATTCTGAAAAATGTAAAAGCATTACTATTCATTACAAAAGAATACAAACAATGGTTCATATATTCAAAGTTTATGATTATTTCCTGTTTGGCTTATAGGATGATATAAGTATTCAGAAAAAAATATCTTGATATTAATAATATAATGTATTTTTACGATTACAAGTCTGGTTTATACACAATTGTAGTTCGCAAATGAATGTTGAAGCACTGTTCAAAAAAGGTCTCAGGAATCAATAAAAAGTTTATGATTTATTTAAGCCAAAGCAAGTGAAATAAGCCGTGATAAAGTTTTCGGCTATTATCAGAAAATCATTTTAGAGCATCACAGAAGCTAACATTATACAAAATATTTAATACTATGAAATATCAGGAGGCAAGAAATTATATCAATGGTCAGTTTGTTTCATGCAACAATAAAAGGATTGATGTTGAGAGCCCTTTAACTGGCGAAGTTATTTCCACTGTGCCTTTATCCACATACAACGATGTGGATGATGCTGTAAAAGCTGCTAAAAATGCCTTTCTGGCATGGTCGGGTATGACTTTAAAAATGCGTTCGCAGATTTTATATACGTATCGGCAAATCGTTGAAGAAAATGTAGAAAACCTGGCTGCCATTATACATGTAGAAAATGGTAAAACGATGGACGAAGCCATTGCTGAAGTCCGGAAAAGTATTGAACTTACAGAGTTTGCCTGCTCTATTCCGCAAATTGCAGTCGGCGAAGTACTTGAAGTAAGTGTGGGTGTAGAATGTCGTTCCGAATATGCTCCTCTTGGAGTTGTGGCCTGTATCAATCCATTTAATTTCCCACATATGGTACCACATTGGACGGTGCCAAATGCGCTTGCACTGGGAAATTGCGTGGTATTGAAACCTTCGGAATTAACGCCGTTAACTGCTATGAAAATGGCAGAAATGTTAAAACTGGCAGGTTTACCCGACGGGGTTTTTAATATAGTTAACGGCGCAAAGGATGTGGTAGAAGCTATTTGTGATCATCCGGAAATAAAAGCTGTTTCATTTGTAGGTTCTACGCCTGTTGCTCAGATTGTTTATCGTCGCGCTACATCAAATTTGAAACGTTGCCTTGCTTTGGGTGGTGCAAAAAATCACTTGATCGTTCTTCCTGATGCTAATCTGGACCTTTCCGCATCGGATATTGCAGCATCCATGTGTGGCTCTGCCGGACAGCGTTGCATGGCCGCTTCGGTAATGATTGCGGTTGGGAATGTAAACCCGGTAATTGAAAAACTCTGCGCGGAAGTGTCGAAATTTATTCCCGGCACTAAAATGCCTCCGATTATTTCGCGTCAATCCAGGGAAAACCTGATTAATTACATCAACGAAGCCGAAAAGAAAGGAGCTAAGTTATTGGTTGATGGGCGAAAATTCACAAACGATTCAACAGCCGATGCAAACGGATATTATTTAGGCCCGACGATTATTGACTGGCGTGGTTCCAATGCAAAGATGCCGGAGAGTGAAGTTTTTGGTCCTGTTTTTGAAATTATTTCTGCAAAGAGTGTTGAAGACGCCATTTCTATCCAACACGAAAGTCCTTTTGGAAACGCAACTTCAGCGTTTACGCAAAATGGGGCTATTGCAAAAATGGTTGCTCAGAATGCAAGCGCCGGTATGATCGGGATTAATATTGGTGTTCCTGTCCCACGCGAACCATTTTCCTTTGGCGGATGGAATGCATCAAAATTTGGTGCAGGCGATATTACTGGGAAAAGTTCTTTGGGATTTTGGTCGCAGTTTAAAAAAGTAACCTCCAAATGGGCAAAACAGGAAATTACAGATTGGATGAGTTAGTAAATTGGATAATGATTTTTTCAGACGCGATACTTTTCGTCTGGTTTGGAATAAAATATTTTAGGATCAGGAATTAAAATTTATTAAAATGACTGAAAGAGAACAAATTGTAAAAAACAACCTGGATTATACTTTTTTTTCCTGGTCGAAACAGGCAGGATTAAGTCCGATTGCAGTTAAATCGGCAAAAGGTGTTTATTTCCATGATTATGATGGTAAAAAATACATTGATTTTTCATCGCAGTTAATGAATGCAAATATCGGCCATCAGCATCCGAAAGTTATTGAAGCACTTAAAAAACAAGCTGAAGAGCTCACTTTTATAACATGCTCCATGGCAACTAATGTTCGTGGAGAGTTAGGGAAAAAACTTGCCGAAATTACACCCGGAAGTCTCAAGAAAACCCTGTTTACACTTGGTGGCTCCGAAGCCATTGAAAATGCTGTAAAACTGGCACGTTTATATACCGGACGACACAAAATTATTTCGCATTACCGTTCGTATCACGGCGCAACGTATGGCGCAGTTTCGGTAGGTGGTGACCCGCGTAAATTTCAATTCGACAACGAAGGTGTTCCTAATATCGTTCATGTCGAAAATCCATATTTCTACCGTTGCCCATGGAACAGCGGAACTATTGAGGAATGTGGAGAAAGAGCGGCCGCAAATCTCGAACGCATTATACAGTTCGAAAATCCCGGAAGCATTGCAGCAATACTAATCGAAGGCGAATCAGGTACTTCGGGCTGTATAAAATACCCGCCATTTTACTGGAAAAAGGTTAAGGAAATTGCCGATCGTCACGGAATTTTATTGATTGATGACGAAGTAATGAGTGGTTTTGGCCGTACCGGTAAATGGTTTGGGATTGATCATCACGATGTTACACCAGATATTATGTGTGTTGCAAAGGGATTGACATCCGGTTACGCCCCGCTTGGCGGCATCATTGTAAAAGAAGAAATTGCGGCTTATTTCAATGATATTCCCCTTCCTTTAGGTTTGACTTATTCAGCGCATGCTCTTGGTTGTGCTACTGCTTTGGCATGTATCAAAGTTTATGAGGAAGAGAATTTAATCGAAAATGCTACTGCCATGGGTAAATACATAGAATGGAAAGTAAAACTGATGGCAGAAAAACATCCTTCGATTGGCGATTTCAGGAATACCGGCTTACTGGGTGCTATTGAGCTGGTAAAAAACCGTGAAACCAAGGAACCTTTAACACCATTTAATGCTGCAGCGAAAGATATGGAGCCAACAAACAGGATGGCTGCAAAACTCAGGGAATTAGGACTGTTCACTTTTGTACGCTGGAATTGGATTTTTGTAGCTCCTCCTTTGATTATTAATAAAAGTCAGATTGACGAAGGGCTTGATATTATTGAGAAGGCAATTGAAATTGCTGATGAATACTACAAATAAATTAATGCAAACAAGTTGATTCTAATTATTTGAATAAGTTAATAGTATCATCATTTAAAAACTGATTGTATGTCGATACTTATAAAAAACGGCAGAATAGTAACTGCAACCGATGATTATACAGCCGATATTTTCATCGATGGAGAAACAATTTCGATGATTGGCAAGAATTTAAGCCTTGCTGCTGATACTGTTATCGATGCTTCGGGAAAGCTTGTAATCCCCGGTGGAATTGACCCGCATGTTCATCTGGAGATGCCTTTTATGGGTGCTTTTTCGAGCGACAATTATGAGACAGGAACCTTGGCAGCGCTTCATGGCGGAACAACAACCGTTATCGATTTTGTCATCCAGTCGCAAGGGAAATCATTTTACGAAGCCCTGCACGATTGGCAAAGTCGGGCAACCGGAAATACTTATGGAGATTATGCTTTTCACATGGCTGTTACAGATTTTAATCCCGAAACACAACTTGAAATCAAAGATCTGATTGAAAAAGATGGGATTACTTCGTTTAAAACATTTATGGCATACAAGGGGTCATTAATGATCGACGATCGGCAAATGGTTGGTTTAATGAATGAAGTTAAAAAACATGGCGGAATCGTAACTACACACGCTACAAACGGCGATATTATTGATTATCTTGTGTCTAAGAACAAAGAGGCGGGTAACCTTTCGCCCTTATACCATTATTTGTCGCAGCCAGAAATAACGGAATCAGAAGCCACCGGAAGGTTCATAGATATGGCCTATCAAACCGAGGTAAATTCCTACATTGTTCACATGACCAGCGAAGGAGGACTTAATAAGGTAAGAGATGCGCAAAAAAGGAACCAGAAAGTATTTGTAGAAACTTGCATTCAGTACCTGGTACTTGATTGTTCGGTTTACGATCGTGGTTTTGAAAGTGCAAAATGGGTGATGAGTCCGCCTATCCGCGAGAAAAAAGACCAGGCAGCACTATGGGCTGCTATCAACCAGGGAGTTGTACAAACTTTAGCTACCGATCATTGCCCCTTCATGTGGGACGATAAATGTAAAGGAGAACACGATTTTACTAAAATCCCGAATGGAGCGCCGGGAATAGAACACAGAATAGAATTGGTTTTTTCGGAAGGTGTAAGAACAGGTAAAATCAGCCTGAATAAAATGGTGGATATTACTTCAACTTCTTCGGCTAAAATATTTGGAATGTTCCCTGCGAAAGGAACAATTGCTGTTGGTACCGATGCCGATATTGTAATTTTCGATACACAGAAAAAACATATACTCTCAGCATCCACACACCATCACCATTGCGATTATTCAGCTTACGAAGGTCACGAAGTAACCGGGAAGGCAGAAACTGTTATCCTGCGTGGAAAGGTTGCGATTGACCATGGAAATGTGAAAATCAAAAAAGGCTATGGTAAATATGTTAAAAGGTCAAAATCGACTGAAGTTTTGTAAATCCAGTTGCGATTTAATCTGAAACCAGCTTTAAGAAACCTATCAACTCCTCAACCCATCAACTCTTCAACTAAAGAAACCACTAAGAACACTAAGAAACACTAAGAAACACTAAGAAGTCCTTAAAATTGAACAACGATTGCAGGTATCGCATTAATCAATAATCAGCCAAAAGAACAACAATCATATTAAACAATATAAATAAGTCCAAAACTATGGCACGAAAAATTAAATCAGGTTTGATTCAAATGTCGGTTCCGATATCGGAAGGCGAAGGCAGCATTGCCGAAATAAAAGAGGCAATGATTAATAAACATATTCCTTTTATCGAAAGTGCCGGCAAACAAGGCGTACAGATTCTCTGTTTGCAGGAAATTTTTAATGGGCCTTATTTCTGCCCTGGTCAGAGTAATGAGTGGTATAAAGCCGCCGAACCTATTCCCGGAAAAACGACGGAAATTATGCAGGGATTGGCAAAAAAATACGCTATGGTCATAATTGTTCCATTATATGAGCAGGAAATGCCAGGCGTATTTTATAACACGGCAGTAGTGATTGATGCTGATGGGACAATTCTGGGGAAATACAGGAAAAATCATATTCCACATGTAGCTCCCGGTTTTTATGAAAAATACTTTTTTAAACCCGGAAACCTGGGATACCCTGTATTTCAGACAAAATATGCAAAAGTAGGCGTTTACATTTGCTACGATCGTCATTTCCCTGAAGGAGCAAGGGAACTGGGATTGAACGGTGCCGAAATTGTTTACAATCCGTCAGCTACCGTTGCAGGGCTTTCACAATATTTGTGGAAGCTGGAACAGCCGGCACACGCAGCAGCCAATGGTTATTTTATGGGCTGTATCAATAGGGTAGGGGTTGAGAAACCATGGAATATAGGTAAGTTCTATGGCTCATCGTATTTTGTGGATCCGCGCGGACTAATATTTTCACAGGCTTCCGAAGAGAATGATGAACTTCTGGTTGCTGATTTTGACCTGGAACTGATTGATGAAGTGCGCTCTGTTTGGCAGTTTTACCGCGACAGGCGACCGGAAACGTATAAGAGGATTACAGAATTTTAAGATAGTTCCATGTGTTGGGTTGAAGAGTTGATGGGTTTCACGTTGAAGAGTTGGTTGGTTTTTGATTGATAAGTTTCAAGTTGATGAGTCGATAGGTTTTGAGTTAATGGCTTAGAAATACTATAAAATTTATTTTCATGAAATACGCATTTGAAAATCTGGAAGTTTGGCAAAAGTCGAGAATACTTGTTAAAAGTGTTTATCAGTTAACAAATACTTTCCCGAATGATGGAAAATATGAATTAACCAGCCAACTTAGGCGAGCAAGTATTTCAGTAAGCAGTAACATTGCTGAAGGAAGTACCCGATGGAGCCATAAGGATCAGGCAAGATTTTATGAAATTGCTTTTGGTAGTTTAATTGAAGTTCTGAACCAGCTAATATTATCTGACGATCTGAATTTTTTACCTGGCGATTCAATGAAAAACATCAGGACTGACATCGATTCTATTGACCGAATGTTGAACTCATTGCATCAATCCACTAAAAAACTTATCACCCCATCTGCCAAAAAACTATAAACGTCCATCAACCAATCAATCAAAAACCTTTCAACTAAAACCCCATCAATCTCTCAACCATCGACCTATCATCTTATCGACCTATCATCTTATCAACCATAAAACCTATCAACCATAAAACCATTTTCAGCATAGTTTCACCTATTTTATTAATAAATCACTCTAATGGCTGAATCAAAAAATCCTAACCCTATGCAGGATATTGAAAGAAGATTTCCACAGATAAAACCTTTGATGAACAATTCAGAGGCATATTACGAAAGTTCGAGATGCTTGTTTTGCTACAATGCGCCTTGTATGCTGGCGTGTCCGACATCCATTGACATTCCTTTGTTTATCAGGCAGATAAATAACGGGAATCTCACGGGGGCCGCCAAAACAATTTACCAGTCTAATTACTTGGGAAATACCTGTGGCAAAGTTTGTCCTACCGAAGTTCTTTGTGAAGGGGCTTGTGTTTTTACTAAAGTAAATATCAAAGCATTGGAAATCGGCCGGTTGCAAAATTTTGCAACAGATAATGCCATCACTACACATCAAAAGTTTTTTGAAACTCCTGAATCTAACGGAAAATCAGTCGCGGTTATCGGAGCCGGTCCAGCCGGAATTTCGTGTGCCTGCGAATTGAGATCCGCCGGATACACTGTAGATATTTATGAGGCAAAAAATAATCCTTCCGGCCTGGCCTTGCACGGTGTCGCACCTTATAAAATAACCAACAGGGAGGCGTTGATGGAAGTGGAATTTCTGCGTGAACAGTTTGGCTTCAATATTTTTTATAACAAACGAATTGTGACAAAGGAGGAGTTAGATGCTTTGGATGCCAGGTACGACGCAGTTTTTCTTGGTATTGGTTTGGGGAATTCTGCGGAAATAAAGATCAAAGGAGAAGAGAAGTTGAATTGTGTTGGCGCTACCGAATTTATCGAGCAAATCAAGACGTGCCCTGTTGAAAAACCAATGGCAAAAAAAGTAATAGTTCTTGGTGGAGGCAATACGGCAATGGATGCTGCATCAGAATCTGCCAGGTTAGGCGCCGAAAAGGTTATAGTAGCTTACCGTAGGGCAAAAAGCGAAATGAAAGCGTATTATTTCGAATATGATCTGGCCCAGGTTACTGGGGTTGAAGGCCTGTTTAATGTTGCTCCAATAGAAATTATGGGTAAAAATGAAGTAGCGGGGGTGAAATTTATCAGGACCGAAACGGTAGATGGCAAACTCAGGAATATTCCGGGAAGTGAATTTGTACTAGAGTGTGGGTTGGTTATAAAAGCTACCGGGCAGTTGAAACAAACTTCAGTGATTGCCAAAGTTAAAGGAATAGACATGGACGAAATAGGAAGGATTTCTGTAAACCTCGAAACCGGTCAGACAGGAAATCCAAAATATTTTGCCGGAGGTGATGCTGTAAATGGCGGGGCAGAAGTTGTAAATGCTACTGCCGCAGGTAAACTTGCAGGCAAAGGAATTCAAGAGTTTTTATCCAAATCGGGTCAATAAAATATATAACAGAAGTATCTATGGCTAATCTTGAAATAAATTTCGCAGGTATAAAATCGCCAAATCCATTTTGGCTTGCTTCCGGACCTCCCACAAATTCGGGATACCAGATTATGAAAGCATTCGAACAGGGATGGGGCGGAGCTGTATGGAAAACACTTGGAGTTCCGGTTGTAAATGTATCGAGCCGCTATGGTGCTATCAATCATCGGGGAAACAAGGTAGTTGGTTTCAATAATATTGAACTCATTACCGACCGTCGTTTGTGCGATAACCTGCGCGAAATGGAAGAAGTTAAAAAATATTTTCCAAAACATGCCGTAATCGCTTCCCTGATGGTGCAAACCAAAAAGGAATGGCAACAAATTGTAAGAGATGCTCAAAATGCCGGAGCCGACGGAATTGAATTAAATTTTGGCTGTCCTCATGGCATGTGTGAGAGAGGTATGGGATCAGCTGTCGGGCAGGAACCCGAAGTGCTCGAAACTATTGCGCGTTGGGTAATGGAGGTTGCAACAATTCCGGTAATAGTAAAGCTCACGCCAAATATTTCTGATATCACTGAACCAGCACAGGCGGCCCGTCGCGCTGGAGCAAATGCAATCTCATTAATCAATACTATCCAAAGTTTGGTGGGTGTTGACATTGACAAATTTGTAACGTACCCGATTGTTGAAAACCACAGTTCAAATGGTGGATATTGCGGCCCTGCTGTGAAGCCAATTGCTCTCAATATGGTGAAAAATTGTTCCCAGCATCCGCTGGTCCAGTTACCGATTTCAGGGATTGGAGGAATTGAAAACTGGCGAGATGCAGTTGAATTCATTCTGCTGGGAGCTTCATCATTGCAGGTCTGCACAGCCGTCATGCATTATGGTTTTGGAATTATTCGCGATATGACTTCCGGTCTTGAACAGTATATGGATTCTCATGGATTTGCTACAATTGATCAGTTTGTAGGTAAAGCGCTGCCAAATGTGAAACCCTGGGAGGAATTGAATCTCAAATACAGCGTTAAAGCCAGTATTGACGAAGAAAAATGTATAGGTTGCCAGTTATGTTACATTGCCTGCGAAGACGGAGCGCATCAGGCTATCGACCTGAATGAGGATAAAAATAACAGAACTCCCCGTATTAATGAAGATAACTGTGTTGGTTGTAATTTATGTTCGTTGATCTGCCCGGTTGAAAATTGCATAACAATGGTCCGGAAAGACGATGGGAAACAACATCTTACATGGAAACAACGAACCGATTCTAATAATGTTCCAACTACTTTTAACGACGAACTGGCTGGAGGTCTGTCGCACGAAGTGCGTAAACCAATGGATGCCTTTAAAAAATGACAGTATTGAGCTACTGAGAAGCTATTATTTCAAATTAGCGAAAGTTTTTTCTTCAGTAATATCAAAAACAAGATTGATTGTTAATTCCTTCTTAAAATTAATTTCACTTTCATACAATGCATCGATTGAGTAATCGTTTGTAATTGTATGTTCTTCCCAGTTCCCCTCGTAATTTGTCATATTAACAACACGGACATTATGATTGCCTTTTGTAACTTTAATAGCGCACGCATTAGGCTCCGATTGAAGTTGCTCTGACGTTTCTCCAGCAAGCTTTCCATCAACATAAACCATTGTTTTACAGAGGTGGTCATATCCTTCCAGAACGCCTTTATAGATTGCATTAACGGTAAGAATTCCTGTTTTTTGTGCGAAAGTATTTATTGTAAAAAAGCTGATAACCAAAGACAGTAAGAGTGATTTTTGTCTCATAAATAAGGATTTTCTCTTTAAATTTATCAGATAATTATTTAATGAAATACCTATATGGTTCGATGTGATAAATTTCACTATTTACTGTTTTCTTATAATCAACATCAATTTTCTCAAACCTTAAATTCATATTTCACTTTGGACAATTCCTCATTTGCTTGTATTATCTTCTTCTTAAGATCTTCTTTAAAAGCAACCAGCCTTGTGAAAAGCTCGGCATCGCCAATCGAAATCATCTGCGCAGCAAGAATTCCTGCATTTCGAGCTCCGTTCACTGCAACTGTTGCAACTGGGATTCCAGGAGGCATTTGAACAATGGCAAGTAATGAATCCATTCCGTCGAATGATGATTTTACGGGAACACCAATTACTGGTAATGCTGTAAAAGCAGCGATTACACCCGGCAGATGAGCAGCCATACCGGCTCCGGCAATAATTACTTTTATTCCTTTACTATGCGCATTGCGGGCAAATTCCTCCACTTTTTCAGGTGTACGGTGTGCTGATAATGCATTCATTTCAAAAGGAATGTGTAATTCGTTGAGCACTTTTGCAGCTTCTTCCATTATTGGAAGATCGCTGGTGCTTCCCATTATTATACTTACGAGTGGAGTCATGTGCTGTTTTTTTTTGCAAAATTAATTAAAATTCTCAGATTTTTGGTTTGCCAATTCTTCAATGAATCTGCCAGAAGAAAATGTTAATTAAAAAACTCATGCGTATCATCTTTTTAATAGATATATCGAGTGTAAACCGTAATTTTGCCACAACCAAATCATAAAAATTCCTGTTATGCCAGATATCTGGAAATTGAAGGACAAAAGCTTCAATAAATTTATCGTTAATAACGATATTCAAGAAAAAGTTCAAGAACTTGCTGTCCGCATAAACACTGACCTTGATGGCAAAACGCCTCTTTTTATAGTAGTGCTTAACGGTGCTTTTATATTTGCCTCTGACTTGCTGAAGAAAGTAACTATTGATTGCGAAATAGCTTTCGTAAAACTTTCCTCATATAAAGGTACAGACAGTACAGGTGTTGTGCAGCAGATCATCGGGCTCGATAGGGACGTCAAAGGCCGGACCATAGTGATTATAGAAGATATTGTTGATACAGGACTTACTCTGGTGCGTTTCCGGGAAATTTTGAGTGAGATGGAACCTGCCAATGTTATGATTGCTACCTGCCTGCTTAAACCTGATGCGTTTGGCGACAAATTCCCTATAGACTATCATTGCTTTAGTATTCCCAATGAATTTGTGGTTGGATACGGCCTGGATTATGATGGATTAGGACGTAATTCCAGTGATATCTACAAAATTATTGCCCAATAGCCTTTGTTTAAATCTAATTTCAACGGATAATATAACTTACTTAAACTAAATATAGGAATCAGTTCATTCTGATACCTGTAGATAAATAATTTTAGTATGCTTAATATAGCTCTCTTCGGCCCTCCTGGCGCCGGTAAAGGTACGCAGTCGCAAATGCTGATTGAAAAATATAATCTTGCTTATATTTCAACTGGCGATTTGCTGAGGCAGGAAATCGCTGAAGGAACCGAACTTGGTTTACAGGTTAAGGATCTAATAAGTCGCGGAGGATTGGTTTCCGATGAAATGATGGTGGATCTTATCGAAAAAAAAATTATTACCAGTTCCGATAAAAAAGGAATCCTGTTTGATGGGTTTCCCCGTACACTCGTTCAGTCATATATCCTTGATGGCTTGCTGCTAAAACTCAATACATCACTTTCATGTATGCTGAGTCTCGAAGTCCCTGACGAAGAGCTCACGCGAAGGCTTATTGAGCGTGGAAAAGTATCCGGCCGTGCTGATGATACTGAAGAAGTTATAAAATTCAGACTCCAGGAGTATAAAGATAAAACTTCACCTGTAATCGGTTACTACCAGGAGCGTCACCTGTATGTTCCAATACAAGGTGTTGGACCAATTCCTGATATTTTTGATAAACTCTGTAATGCCATTGAATCAATGCTTGAAAAAGAATGGTTCAACCTGGTTGTGTCAGGCCCTCCCGGTGTAGGCAAGGGAACCCAGGGAAGAATGTTGGCTGAGAAACTTAATTTCTATTACATCTCCACAGGTTCGTTATTACGTAAAGAAATTAAAGCTGGAACTGATCTGGGAGCCAAGGTAAAAGAAACCTACGAACGAGGTGACCTTGTTTCGGATGAAATTGTAATCCGGCTGATTGAACGTGAAATCAACGTGCATAACAGTGTTAATGGATTTGTTTTTAAAGGATTCCCCCGCACCATTCTCCAGTCGTATATTCTGGATGGCTTGCTACGCCGAATGAATATGGGTGTATCTTATGTGGTTGAACTCAATGCGCCAACTATCGAACTCATCAAACGCCTTGATAAACGTGGGCGGTCGGAAAAGGCACGTATCTATGATGTATCTACCGAACTTATTGTTCACCGGCTCGAGGAGTACAATTCGAAAACTGCTCCTGTAATGGAATTGTACAAAAAACAAAATAAGCATGTGGTAGTTAATGCAATGGGTCCCCAGGAGGAAATATTTGAACACTTATTGGATACTGTGCAATCTGCAATGAAAAAATCCAGATAAGCCCTCGTACCTAAAACTTAAGTACCTGATATTTGTTCTGTATTAAGTAGATTTTTAATTAATTGTCTTTCAATTAGATTAACAATTCTAAACTACGCAGAAATATAACTACTTTTACTACAATAATTTAAAAACGATAATGGCCAGTTCCAGTTTTGTTGATTATGTAAAGATCTATTTACGATCGGGTGCTGGAGGCGCTGGTTCACACCATTATCTGCGTACCAAGGGCAACCCCAAAGGTGGCCCTGACGGAGGTGATGGAGGGCGTGGAGGTCATATTATCATAAAAGGTGATAAGCAATTATGGACAATGCTTCATCTTCGGTACACCAAGCATATTATTGGTACCGATGGCGAAGGCGGATCAAAGGCTTTGTCAACCGGGGCGAATGGTGAAGACAGGATTATTAAAGTGCCTTTAGGTACTGTTGTTCGCGATCCTGAAACCGGTGAAATTGAATATGAAGTAACTGAGCATGACGAAACACATATTATTGTGCCCGGCGGACGCGGAGGATTAGGCAACGACCATTTTAAAACTTCTACAAACCAGGCACCAAGGTTTGCACAGCCAGGAGAGCCTTTCATTGAATGCTGGAAAATATTTGAGCTTAAAATACTAGCTGATGTTGGATTGGTAGGTTTTCCTAATGCTGGTAAATCAACACTTCTCTCAGTACTTTCAGCAGCCAAACCCGAAATAGCTGATTATCCGTTCACCACACTCAGGCCAAACCTGGGTATTGTTTCTTACTATGGCGACAAATCCTTTGTTATGGCTGATATACCTGGGATTATTGAAGGTGCGCATGAGGGCAAAGGTCTTGGTGTACGTTTTTTAAAGCATATCGAAAGGAACTCTGTTCTCTTATTCATGATACCTGCTGATAGCAAGGATATTAAAAAGGAATACAAAATACTTCTTAATGAGTTAAAACAATTCAATCCTGAATTGTTGAATAAAGGACGTTTGCTTGCCATTACCAAATGTGATATGCTTGATGATGAAATGATGAAACTAATGAAAAAAGAATTACCACGCACAATCCCGTCGGTTTTTATTTCGTCGCATAACAAGCTTGGTTTAACTGCTTTAAAAGACATGCTTTGGGCACAGTTGAATGCTTGATAACTGGGCAACAATTAATAATTATATAAAACTTGAATTTGCTAGTATAATCTGCTTGCCATTGGTTTTTTAGGAGAACGATATCATTATTTTTGCAGAAATAAATTCTATATGAATAAATTCGAAAACCTGAAACCTGAATACAAAATCTGGTTTTCATCGCTTCAGGGCGATGGTATATTAGGTGATGGGAAATGGAAAATACTAAAGCAGATTGATGAATGTGGTTCTCTTGTTGGCGCTTGTGAGCAGATGGGGATTACTTATCGCCGGACCTGGAACGATTTACGGGAAATTGAGAAAATGTTGGGTTTTCATCTTCTCGAAACCATACGTGGTGGTCAAGAAGGTGGAAGTACACGTTTGTCACCCGAAGGAAGTCGCCTGGTAAAATGCTTTGACGTTTTTCATCAGCGCATGGATAAAATAATGCAAAAAGAATTTGTACGGTTGCTCGAAGAACTTAATTCTTAATATCGCAGTCCTTATTTTATTTTTATATGATCTCAGTTCCTGGAATGATTATGGTTGGAGGAAATTCACGTAATTCAGGCAAAACTACCATGGCCTGTAATTGCATTACCCATTTGTCTGCCAAACATGAAGTTATCGGGTTAAAAGTTACCAGCATTCGTCCCGGAGAAGATGAATTTCATGGAAATCATAATGAAAATATTGGTGATAAATTCACAATTTTCGAGGAAGTAGATCCAGAATCTCATAAGGATACTGCAAAAATGCTGAAAGCTGGAGCAACCCATGTATATTATATTCGTGTTGAAGAGAATTTTGCCGAAAAAGCGCTATTACATTTTCTGTCAAGGTACATTAACAAACAGGTAATTGTTTGTGAGAGTAGGAGTTTGCGAAGTGTAATCACACCCGGTTTGTTCCTTATCATGATGAAATTACCTGAGTTAGTTAAAGTTAAAGACACGACAACATACATTGACAAGGCTGATAAAGTATTTTATTTTGGTAATGATTTGAAAGAAATTAATAAATTTACTAGCGATCTTAGTTTTAAGAATTGTAAATTTGCCTGGAACGAATAATTATTAATACAATATTCTCAATTTTACTTTGTCTGCTATCTGATTCTAAACTAAACAAATTCATTTTGCTGTGGTTATAAGTAGTGTTCTTGATCATGAACAAATTAGTTTTGCTTTTCAACCATAGTTTTATTTGATGTATTTATAAAATCCGAGTTTAACATTAAGGTCAACCGGTAAAAGGGAAGTTAGCAAATGAAAAAATCAGGTTCTGTTTGTGCAATAATTTTCATAATTCTGTTCTCTGTCGAGGTGAAATCCCAACAAGTTCATTCATTGTGGCTTAATGCGGTTACCGGGATCAACAGTACCTGGATGATTAATCAAAATGCGTATGGGAATCCGGAATTTGAATATTCTACTTCATTTGGATTAACCGGCGGACTTGGGGCAACATATTTTTATCAAAGGCACTGGGGATTCAATGGATCTTTATTGCTGAGTAAATTAGGACAGAGTTACAGTGGAGTGCAAGCCGGAGGCGATGCCGATCGTAAAATAAGTTTAACTTACATGGAAATCCCACTCATGATGATGAAAGACTTGCGAGGAATGCTTTATCCAACCTGGATTTCGTTTGGGCCCGAAGTTATGATATTGCTGAATGCCACTCAGGAATATACTCGTGTAGGAGGCAGGGACATGACTTATCAGGACAGAATGGAATCGGGTAATGTCAAAGACAGATATAAGATGGCAGATGTTGCGCTGACGTTTTCGGTTAATCGAATGTACAACCTCGATTATTTCCGAAAGATGATGCTCCTGTTTTCATTAAATACATCTATAGGATTAACTGATATTAATGCTAAGGATTGGCAGATCCCAAATACGCATGATGTTTATGCCGGATCCCATAATTTTTATATTGGGTTCAAAGTTGGGATGATGTTCAAGGTAGCTAGGTTGGGCGGTTCAAGATGGTAAGCCATATCGGTGTAAATAAATAAGAATTATATTATTATTAGAGTATACTACCTCTGAAGGGGGGATTCCCATTCATAAGAGCAGGTTTTTTCTACTGCATTCAAATTAGAAATTACTTTTTTCTGCCCGGTTCATTTGCATCGCATGTATGGATATTTATGATTGATATTTTATTCGTTATGTTGTATTACTTTTTTTGCTGTAGGGTATTAATAAACGATGTATAGTTCATAAACATAAAGCATTCGATGAGTTAGCAACTAACATCCCCGCTTGAAACGATTCTCGAAAATTTTGCAAAAACAAATGAAGGATCATTTTAATTATCTGGGATTGAATGGAGCTTGTTTCGGAACAGTGTAGGCGGTATAATTTCAATAAGCAATTCCACTTTAATTAAGTTTGTGAATTTGTTTTGGCCAATTCAAAAATACTGCTGCTCATATTTAAATTGGCAGACCAATTTTAAAAGTTCTGCAATCGGGTTTCTGTAGTAGTTTAACTTGCAAAATGAAAAATGCATCTGAATGATTTCCATTAGTATAATACAGATATTGATTTAATAAAAAGCTTTATGTTTCACAGCTTATCAATACATTCCGGCAAATAAAATAATTGAAAGTAAAACTAAAAATATGAAAAAGAACGAACTCAGATTGGCAATAATTTTACTTATTATAGTTACCGTAAAAGTAAATGCGCAGCAAAAAGGTTCTTTATGGGTTAACGTATTAACTGGAATGAACAGTACATGGATATTGAACCAGAATGCCTATGGGAATCCGGAAATTGAATATAGTGCTTCATTCGGCTTCACTGGAGGAGCCGGTGTTAGCTATTTTCATAACCGAGATCTGGGCTTTAACGGATCAGTGCTGATAAGCCGGTTAGGACAAAACTATTCTGGATATCAGGCCGGCGGTGTTGCCGACAGGAAAGTAAAATTAAATTACCTCGAAGTGCCGCTCACTATAATGAAGGGTATACGTGGTATGCAGTATCCTACCTGGATATCTTTTGGTCCGGATATTTTGTTGCTATTGAATGCTAAGCAGGATTACACACGTGATGGCGGTTCTCCTTTGCCAAATCCTGATGGTATGGTTGTAAAAGACACAAAAGAGAGATTCCGTAAAGCTGATATTGCAGTGAATTTATCTTTGAACCGCATGTACACAATGAGTTATTCCAGGAAGATGATGCTGCTTTTCTCTTTAAATTCAGCAGTTGGATTAACGGATATTAATAAATCTAACTGGCAGATTCCTAATACACATGATTACTATGGGAAATCCCACAACTTTTATGTTGGTCTGAAAGTTGGAATTATGTATAATGTTAAGAGGTTTCATGGTAAATATTGGTAAAAAAGCAGACAAGACTATTGCTTTTTATACTTTGCTAACCACATCCTATTCTATCGTGACAATAGGCCAGGGAGCAGCATTTTCCCATGCACCTCGAGTGAAATCTGGCACATCAACTGAATTTCCCCTGCTAAGAACACTTTTCTCGCTCAATGGACCAATACTGCACCACGCAGCTGCATCATATACATCCTGGTCAAGAGGTAACCCTTTACGTAAACAATAAATCAGGCGGTAATCCATAATAAAGTCCATTCCACCATGGCCTCCAACTTTTTTTGCTTTTTCACCCATTTGGGTTGCCAAAGGGTGCTCATATTTCTTCATGAGAGCTTCAAAATCTTCTTTCTTTAAAAATTCATGGGCATTAGGTTCAAGAGCTATCTGTTCTTCCGGATATTTCACTGCCATTCCTTTTGTACCACTTATCCGATGGATCCGGCTATATGGGCGTGGACTGCTAGTATCATGCTGAATCATTATGGTCTTGCCTTTTAATGAATGAATTATTGTGGTATTCATGTCACCTAACTTATATGCTTGTATAGCTTCTGGTGAGTTGACGCCGAATTTTTCCTGTGCATATAGCGACATACTGAACTGGTTAGTCGAAATCGATGAAAGGTAATCGAACCTGTCGCCACGGTTAATTCCCATAATTTGGGCTACAGGACCTAGTCCGTGGGTAGGGTATGGGTCTCCGGTATGTTTTTTGCTGAATTCCAGGCGCCACATATCATGATATCCACCTTCTTTTAAAAACTTAAGCCAGCGCAAATCATGTATATAAGCACCTTCGGCATAATGAATATCACCAAATACCCCATTACGTGCCATATTTAGAGTATTGAGTTCAAAGAAATCGTAACAGCAGTTTTCGAGCATCATAAAATGCCGCTGAGTTTCTTCTGCAGTATTTACAAGGTCCCAGCATTCATCGAGAGTCACAGCACTGGGAACTTCACAGGCAGCATGTTTACCGTGTTTCATGGCATAGACAGCGATTGTTGTATGAAGTAACCAGGGAGTGCATTGGTAAATCAGGTCAATATCGTCTCGCTCGCAAATTTTCTTCCAATCTTCGTCGCCGGTGTATTCAATTGCTGGTTTTAAACCTGCATCTGTAATTTGTTTGTTAGCATCTTTTACAGCTTTAGGCACTACATCTGCAATTGCAATTATTTCAGTACCATCTACCTGAAGAAGCCTTCCTAATGAACCGCTACCTCGCATTCCTAATCCTATCAGCCCTATACGAACAGTTTTTAACGGTTCGCATCTCAGTCCCATAACAGATTTACCTCTCGAAGCAGGTGCTTTTTTTTCTTTATAAGATATTTGCTCCTCAGCACTGATTTGGGAACCAAAAACATTGCTGACTTGTACCAGGCCTATGGCAGCACTTCCTGCTGCAGCTATTTTGATGAATTTTCGGCGGCTGTTGTTATTATTGTCTTTCATAATTTAAGAGGTAATCTCCGCAAATATATGAAAAGGGAATGATGAAAATAATAACAGGAATAAATATTAAATTGCAGATTTGCGCCAGGAAATTCAACTTTAAATTATATGGAAGATGGTTTTTGAAAATTACAAATTCTCAAATTTATGCGTGAGTGCATGATCAGATGTTGACAGAGGATAGAGTAGGGGGATTTACAAGAAATCGGGTCAAAAAAAAACCCTGCTACCTTTCGGAGCAGGGTTTTAATAAAATTCGGCGGCGACATACTCTCCCGATTTGATTCAGTACCATCTGCGCAGGCGGGCTTAACTACTCTGTTCGGAATGGGAAGAGGTGG
>CAIWMA010000039.1 GCA_903913645.1 uncultured Bacteroidales bacterium
CACTACCGAACCAGACCCCAAAGTTGAGCCCAAAGGGACAATCAGCAATGACCACACGGTGACCTATCACCTGCGGCGAATCCAGGAAAAATGAACCGGTACACCGCAAGCGTAGCAGCGCTACGTTGAGGATTTTGCGATTGAGGAGCGGTCAAAGGCAGCCAAAAGCCGGATGCGAGCACCAAAGTTTTTTATTTACGGATATGCTCTAACTTTTCTTCTACAGTTGCCTTCGTGCCAATAAATCGCTGGCAGCATGGGGTGTTGAAGGTCGTGTTCCTTTCCTTGACAAAGAATTTATGGATGTAGCCATGCGCCTGAATCCTGAAGATAAAATGGCAAAAGACGGTAAAATGGAGAAATGGATCCTCCGCAAAGCTTTCGAAGATTACTTACCAGCAAGCATTGCCTGGAGACAGAAAGAACAGTTTTCGGATGGCGTTGGCTACAGTTGGATCGATACGTTGAAAGAACTTACCGCTTCACAGGTAACTGACGAACAACTGGCAAATGCGAAATACCGCTTCCCGATTAACCCGCCACGGGTAAAAGAAGAGTATTACTACCGCTCCATTTTTGCTGATCATTTTCCTTCGGATGCCGCAGCACAATGTGTTCCGTCGGTACCGTCGGTAGCTTGCAGCACACCTGAGGCCCTAGCCTGGGATGCATCGTTCCGCAACCAGAACGATCCTTCGGGACGGGCTGTGAAAAGCATACACAACGAAGGATACAAATAGAATTAAATTCCAGGTTTCAAATTCCAAGTCCCAAATTCCAAGTCCCAAATTCCATGTTTAAGATTATCTTCTCCATGGTTTTTGGGACTTGATGCTTTTATTTCGAGACATAATTTCTTGTTTCCGATTTGAATATAACCATTTTCATGTTTTTTAACAAATCCATTTGCAGTTTGGGTAATGATATCATTATAACTACGGTATCTTTGCCCATTCGTTTATCATGAAAAAGGTTTTTAAAAGCTTAGTCGCCGTTTTTTGTATTGTCGTTTTCTCAACTGTGCTTCTTTATGCTGAAGGCACCCGTGAGGTAATGCCAAACACCAGCTCAAAAGGGCAGTTGTGCATCAATAAAAACAGGAGCAACTTTGCTTTTTATGATGCTCTACCTGCATTGAGGCTTAACATTTCAATTGCCAGCACTTCCGAAAAAATAAGGTTTGGCTTTGGAAAGGATTTGGGTAATTATACTCCCGGCCTCGTTTACAGGATAAAAGATCCTTCCGGCAGTGTTGTTTATGGCCCATTTCCCGTTCCAACATCAGGTCCTGGTTTTATTTCCACATACACCGAAGCCTCTTCAGGACCATTTCCGGCTACCGGAGGATATAATTATATTGAGTTGCCTGCTCTACTGACCAAAGGAGATTATTTCCTTGAATTCAGTTATCCATCGCCTTATACCGATGACACGCGGCATTTGTTTGAGTTTTTCGATGTTACTGTTGTAAATGCAGCTCAAAAAGCTGTAAATGGGCGCCTTTGGTCGAAGGCATGGCAATTCTGGAGCGGATCGGATAGTTACTCCACAGTTGAAAGGTTTTATGGGAAAATGATGGTGCTTTCTGACGACAGTATTGTAACCCAGATCGACTGTAACGGTTTCAGGGGCGGGACATTTTCGATCGCAAGTAACATGAGCGGCTGCGATAATACCGGCAATCTGGTAAGTGACCGTATGTCGAGGAGCGGACCGTTAAATTATCTTCAATTCAAAATCTTTCTGAATGATCCTGACAGTAATATTTATCCGACACAAAAGACAAAATCAGGTATCCTTCTGCCACTTACTTTCACAGGAAATTGCATTACAGGGGGCGGTGATTTTGGCATTAAAGCAGAAAAAGACGGTACCGTTAAACTTCTTATTCAGATAAATCCCAATCCCGGCCAGGATCCTGAAGATGTTCAGATTATTGCCGATGTAAAAGCCAATCCCGGCGGCGATGGATATAATTACATTACCTGGAACGGCAACGATAATCAAGGCAAACCGGTCGCAAACGGCACATCGCTTTCTTTCACAGTTACAAATCTGAGCGGACTGACGCATTTGCCAATCTACGATATAGAGAATAATGATTATGGTTTTATTGTAAAACAAATTCGGCCTGCAGGCGGGCAATTAAGAATTTTTTGGGATGATTCCGAAATAG
>CAIWMA010000040.1 GCA_903913645.1 uncultured Bacteroidales bacterium
AGTACAACACGCTGAATGTTGGCCCTACTCACCCGGCTACGCATGGTGTTTTCCAGAACGTTATGCTGATGGATGGTGAATTTATTGTAAGTACCGAACAAACAATTGGTTATATACACCGTGCATTCGAGAAAATTGCCGAACGCAGGCCTTTTTACCAGGTTACACCTCTTACCGACAGGTTGAATTATTGTTCAGCTCCTCTCAATAATATGGGTTGGCACATGACGGTTGAAAAACTGCTTGGGATTCAAACTCCAAAGCGTGTCGATTACCTGCGAATCATAGTTATGGAACTTGCCCGCATTGCCGACCACCTGATATGCAACAGTGTAATTGGTGTCGACAGCGGAGCGCTAACCGGATTCACATATATTTTTCAGAACAGGGAATTCATTTACGAGATCTACGAGGAAATTTGCGGATCGCGTCTAACAACCAATATGGGCAGGATCGGCGGTTTCGAACGGAATTTCAGTGCGAAAGCCTGGGAGAAAATCAGGTTTTTCCTGAAGGACTATCCTGCCAAACTAAACGAATTTGAAAGATTACTTGCACGAAACCGTATTTTTATGGATCGCACTATCGATGTAGGTTCTTTCTCAGCCGAACGTGCTCTTGCCTATGGTTTCACAGGTCCGAATTTACGTGCATGCGGTGTTGATTACGATGTCCGCGTTATGAATCCATATTGCTCATACGAAGATTTTGATTTTATAATACCTGTCGGACAAAACGGCGATACGTATGACCGCTTTATGGTTCGGCAGGAGGAGATGAGGCAGAGTCTCTCAATTATTGAACAGGCAATCGCCAAACTCGATAAAATGGAAGATAAGGAAACTTATTTTGCGCCTGACCCAAGATTTGTATTGCCTCCCAAAGAGAAAGTGTATAATAATATGGAAGCCCTTATCTGGCATTTCAAAATTGTGATGGGAGAAACCGATATTCCTGTCGGTGAAGTATATCATTGTATTGAAGCTGCAAACGGCGAACTTGGTTTTTACCTTGTCAGTGATGGCGGACGTACTGCTTCACGACTACATTTCCGCCGTCCATGCTTTATTTATTACCAGGCTTATCCTGAAATGGTAAAAGGAAATATGCTCTCCGATGCCATTCTTACGATGAGTTCAATGAATGTAATTGCGGGGGAGTTGGATGCTTAAGAATTTCGGATGTGCGATTTCAGATGTCGGATTATAGAAAACCTATAGAAAATAGAAAAATAGAAAATAGGCCCATAAACCCAAATAACTCATCCTTCTCAAGTCCTCCCAAAAAATAAAAAATAACACTTCCCTTCTCCTTGAGGAGAAGGTGCCCAAAGGGCGGATGAGGTGAAGGATTTAGGAAGGGTAAACCAGAAACTCACACTTCGACTCAGTGCCAGTGAAACTTGAAATCAGAAACTAGAAACCTGAAACCATTAAATGCCAGAAAATCTCAACATAGAATTTAACCGCGAAACGCTTGATCTCGTAAACAAGATCATCAAACGCTACCCTGAAGGCAGGCAAAAATCAGCCTTGCTTCCCGTATTACATATTGCCCAGGCCGAAAACCAGGGATGGCTTAGTTCCGAAACCATGGAATATGTTGCATACTTACTTGATATTCAACCTATTGAAGTTTTTGAAGTTGCTTCATTTTACAGCATGTTCAACCTTCAACCGGTTGGAAACTGTGTTATCGAAGTCTGCCAGACTGGTCCGTGTATGCTAAAAGGTTCCGAAGAAATTCTGGTTCATTTCGAAAATCGTCTTGGAATCAAATCCGGCGAAACTTCGGCCGATGGAAAATTTACAATCAAAACTGTTGAATGCCTCGCCGCTTGCGGAAATGCTCCTGTAATCCAGGTTGGAACTGAATACCACGAAAATCTTACCACTCAGAAAGCGGACGATTTGCTGGAAAAATGGCAGGCAGAAAATAAAAACTCGCATACAAATCCTTACCTGTAAACCATGGCCGAACAAATACTTTTAAAAAATATTGATGTTCCCGGTCTGGCCAGTTTCGAGGTTTACAGGAAGTTGGGAGGATATTCTTCTGTTGAAAAAGTACTGAAAGACTTCACGCCTGACCAGGTAACAAGCGAAGTAACCAAATCCGGTTTGCGTGGTCGCGGCGGCGCCGGTTTCCCTGCTGGCATGAAATGGGGATTTATTGATAAAAAAACGAATAACCCGAGATATTTCGTCTGCAATTTTGATGAAAGCGAACCCGGAACATTTAAGGACCGGCATATTGGCCAGCTCAATCCTCATCAGCTTATCGAAGGAATGATACTTGGTTCTTACGCACTTGGAGCAAGGAATTCCTATATCTACATTCGTGGAGAATTGTTTTACGTTCTGCGGATCGTTGAAAAAGCAATTGAGGAAGCCTATAAAAACGGTTTCCTGGGTGAAAACATTAAAGGAAGTGGCTATTCCCTCGATTTATATTGCCAGCCCGGTGCCGGAGCTTATATTTGTGGTGAAGAAACTGCCCTGCTTGAATCTCTCGAAGGCAAACGCGGCAATCCAAGGATCAAACCTCCGTTTCCAGCGGTTGTCGGCTTATACGGCTGTCCTACAGTTGTTAATAATGTTGAAACCATTGCTGCACTTCCCTGGATAATCAATAACGGTGGAGAAGCTTACTCAGCCATCGGAATCGGCAACAGCAAAGGAACGAAACTCATTTCGGCCTGTGGCCATATCAATAAGCCAGGTATCTACGAAATTGAACTTGGATTGCCTGTTGAAGAATTTATTTACAGCGATAAATATTGCGGCGGTATCCGATATGGCCACGAGTTAAAAGCTGTTGTTGCCGGAGGATCATCGGTTCCGATTCTTCCAGCCAGTCTCATATTGAAAACCGCAACAGGTGAACCAAGGCTGATGAGTTATGAATCCTTGTCGGAAGGAGGTTTTGTGTCAGGTACTATGCTTGGATCCGGCGGGTTTATCGTAATGGACGAAACCACCTGTATTGTCAAAAACCTGCTCACTTTTGCTAAATTCTACCATCACGAATCCTGCGGGCAATGCAGCCCTTGCCGCGAAGGAACGGGATGGATGGAAAAAATACTGCACCGTATCGAATCCGGTCACGGAACAATGAAAGATATTGATCTGCTGGTTAATATCTCAAAACATATTGAAGGAAATACGATTTGCCCGCTCGGCGATGCTGCAGCATGGCCTGTTGCAAGCGCAATACGTCATTTCCGCGAAGAATTTGAAGATCACGTAAAACTCCAGAAATGCCCCTTTTAAAGGTAACCATTGATAATATTGAGGTTGAGGTTGAGGCCGGAACAACCATCATGAATGCTGCCCGAAAGATTGGTGGCAGCGTGGTTCCGCCTGCCATGTGCTATTATTCAAAACTGGAAGGCAGCGGCGGTTATTGCCGGACATGCCTTGTAAAAGTATCGCAGGGTTCTTTTAAGGACAATCGTCCTATGCCAAAACTTGTTGCTTCGTGTCGCACACCGGTTCAGGATGGAATGGTTGTGCAAAACAGAACTTCACCTGAAGTAATGGATAACCGTCGTGCAATTACGGAATTTCTGCTTATCAACCATCCGCTGGATTGCCCTGTTTGTGACCAGGCTGGTGAATGTCATTTACAGGACCTTTCG
>CAIWMA010000041.1 GCA_903913645.1 uncultured Bacteroidales bacterium
GATATAGCTCATAGTTTTGCTAAAAATGACCTTTCACTTAACAAAGAACTTGTTTTTAAAGGGTTTTCTGATGGTCAGGACAAGAAAGATACTATTTTCTCGCAGGAGCAAATTGGTGCAATTATGATGGCCTGGCAGCAGGAAATGAGTGCTAAAAAAGCCGCCGTTACTGAAAAGGAAATGGCCAAGAATGTAAAAGCAGGCGAAGATTATCTTGCTGCTAACAAAGCAAAAGAAGGTGTTGTTGTGCTTCCCAGTGGTTTACAATACAAAGTTTTAAAAGCTGGCGAAGGCGAATCACCTGTTGATACTGACGTGGTGAAAGTTCACTATACCGGCACATTGATTGACGGAACCGTATTCGATTCATCACGCGAAAGAGGTGAACCTATTGAATTTCCTGTAAACGGAGTTATTGCAGGATGGACAGAAGCGCTGAAACTGATGAAACCAGGCGCTCAGTATATGCTTTATATCCCGGCCAACCTGGCTTATGGCGATAAAAAAACCGGTCCTATTCCTGAAGGTTCAACTCTTGTTTTTGACGTGGAATTATTATCTTTCGTTAAGAAAGAAGCAGAAACCAAATAACTTCCTTGAATTTCAAGAAGTTCACAGAGGATAATTAAAATTCCGGAGTTGTTCAATGGAACGGCTCCGGAATTTTAATTTTATTGCAAACTACTCTACGCTTATTCCACCTGGTTTATCTTAAACGTCCATGCATAATTACAAGGCGGAGCTTTTTGCAACGAGGCAGGAATATTGATTGCTATTTCACCATTTTCCATTTTCCATTTCAAACTATTTTTAGTTCCAAGCAATTGTATTATAGCCTTTTTCGATGGTTTAATCCCGCTTATCATAATAACCGGTGGCAGGCTGGTTTCTGTTTTTCCGGCAAGGTAAATTGCATTTACACTTTTATCTTTATTTTGTGTGAAACAGATATTCTTTTCTTTGTAAGGTGCAATTGGCCTGGAACCATATATGGCTTCGCCATTCACTTTCATCCAGGCACCGATTTCTTTCATTCGTGAATAGGCAACGGTATCGTAATCACCTAACGGGCTTGGCCCGACATTTAAAAGGTAGTTTCCGCCTTTAGCTACAATATCAACGAGGTAATGAATAATAGTTCCTGCAGGTTTATAAATATCGCCCGGTACGTACGACCATGACGTAGCCATGGTCATACAGGTTTCCCATGGATAATTGAGCGGGACTTCAGGAATCTGCTGCTCAGGAGTACGGTAGTTTTCGAATTCGCCTGTCACAGAACGGTCGACTACGATCAGCCCTGGCTGATGTCTGCGGCCCATGGCAGCAATTTTCGCCATATCAATGTCCTGATCATACGGAATAGTTTTCTGCCAGTCGATGTTTGGATCAATGCTTTGTTTCGGCCGCACCCAGCCGCCATCGAGCCAGAGGATATCAACTTTGCCATAATCCGACAGGATTTCTTCTATCTGGTTGTAAGTGAAATCTTTGTACTGCTGCCAGCGTTCGGGATAGCGCTTCGGGTTGTAATTTACATTGCGGTCTTTTGCACCTCTCTTTTAAAAGCAGATTCCACGACCACTTTTAAATGCTGTTGGCTAACCGGTTTAAGTAAAAAATCTATAGCGCCTTGTTGTAAGGCGGTAATTGATTGGGGGACGGTAGATTCTCCACTGAGAAAAATGACCGGCATAGCCCGCTTTAAACGAACTAATTCAGCTTGTACTTCAACACCCATCATTTCGGGCATATTCATATCAGTGATAAGAATTGAAGGGCTTACTTCAGGTATAGCCTTTAAAAAATCAATAGCATTGTTATATGCATAGGTTATATAACCCATTTGAGTAAGCACAATATTTATAAGTTTAGTCGTAGCTATATCGTCATCTAATATAAAAATATGCTGTGCTGCGGGTTCGCTAGAATTGACTAAAGTATGCATTTTAAATAACGAAGAAACC
>CAIWMA010000042.1 GCA_903913645.1 uncultured Bacteroidales bacterium
ATCAATATATTTATTCTTTCACCTTAAATATCAAGTACTTAGATAAACTAAGAGTTTCACTTACAGGCATGGCAAACATATCAAAAAATTTATACATTTGCACTATAAGAATAAAATAGTTTTTCAAAGTATAATACGCATGGGCGAAACGGGCGAACCTTCACGTTTTCAAATAGTTAAAAAAAATTTTTTCAGGATAACCCGGTTTTGCCTGATCTTCTTTTTTGCAAGTAGTATTGTGTGCACAATACTGTACAGGTTTATCCCTCCTCCTGCAACTCCGCTCATGCTTATCCGCGTAATCGAAAATATTGCCGACGGTAAAACTCCGGCCATTAACAAGAACTGGGTTTCGATCGATAATATTTCACCTAACCTGGTGCTGGCTGTTATTACATCGGAGGATAATAATTTTGAATCTCATTATGGCATTGATTTTAAAGCGATAGAAAAAGCGCAAAAGCTAAATGCGAAAGGAAAGAAAATACGTGGGGCCAGCACTATTACTCAGCAAACTGCAAAGAATGTATTTCTCTGGCAAGCCCGGACCTATGTGAGAAAGGGACTTGAGCTCTATTTCTCAGGACTTATCGAACTGGTGTGGGGGAAAAAGCGTATCATGGAAATGTACCTTAACGAAATAGAAATGGGTGATGGCATCTACGGAGCCGAGGCTGCTTCGCAGGAATATTTTCATAAATCTGCGAAAAACCTTACCCGCGACGAAGCCGCAGCCATTGCTGCTGTACTGCCAAATCCACGTAAATGGCATCCCGATAAACCAACTGCTTATATTGCCAGGAAAAAAGCCTGGATAGTGGCGCATATGAATTATATGGTGAAGCCGGAGTGGTAGATTTGGGGAGGTAGTGATGGAGTGCAGGTGAGATGGGAAAAATGGTAGATTTGGAGATTGGAAAATCGATTATAACCCTGAATATATTTATCCTGGATAGCCCTTTGTCAGGATGGTCTGAAACATAGCGAAGATTGGTCATGATCGAATCGAATATTCCATTTTCACGACAGACTTATTCTATACTACTATGATATTAACTTGAAAAGTATTCTCTATGTTAAAAAATCTGGTATTATTTGTAGCATTTCTGACAATCTCAACGGCCGTTTGGTGCCAGGTCACTATTTCAGGGACTGTGTACGCCGCAGAAGATCACTCGCCTATTCCCGGAGTTAATGTGATTGAGAAGGGAACAACTAAAGGAACGATGACCCAAATTAATGGCACTTTTTTAATTGAAGTAGCTGATACCAATTCAATATTGATTTTCACCTTTGTAGGAATGAAAAAACAAGAATTTGCTTTAAAGGGTAAGCGACAGATAATCGTCACACTTATGATGGAATGTTTTAAAGACTTTTTTGACGCCCAGGTAATTTCCATATATGCCATTGGCGGGCTGTTAAATAATCCATTTGGCGCACAACTGGTAATGGCTTCACCCTTTATTAGGATAGGAGTTATCAAAGGCACTTACAGCTATCAGACCAATCTGGCTGAAAATTATTTTCAAAACGGGCAGATTGAATTAAGTCATTACTTTTCAAATTGTGCTTTTGATATGGATGTAAGATGGCATTACCGGCAATTTTCCATTAATAATAATTTAGAATCCAGTGCATTTTCTATTGAAAATGATTTGAACCTAAGAAACATTAAACTTATTGCAGGATACAGCCATTTGGACTTTAACAAAAATGAGTTACTTGCCGGTGAAACTTCTTCAGGAATACTGATTGGTTTAGGAAAATCTTTCAGATTGCCTCTTTACCCGACAGTAATAGGGAAAGTTGCATTTTACAGAAACAATATTGAATACCAGGCAAACATCCAGGGGGGATATAAAAGATTCCTTTTGTTAATGAAGTTCTACAAACTAAACTCTTTTAATGAATTTAGCATAGGCATTGGGACCAAATTTGGCTACCGGCTAAAAAGCCAGAAGAGATAAACCTTCGTTTTATCGATTGTGTAGCAAAGCGATGCGCTTTCTTCGATATTTAATCAACAAATTGGCACAAAATTGTGTTTACTTTTCTCTTCCCTGGAATTCTATTCTCTATAATCCATGCTCTAATAATAACGGCTTTTGAAATGCCCGTCATTGATTTTTTGTAAAAGAATTAACGCGTAGGATAAAATGAGGTTGCATCAGCTTATTTTTAAATGCTAGCTACTCCCTTTTCTTACCTAAAGCAAGCTGAAATCAGTCGGTTATTCGTATTTCTTAAACGCTGTAGTTACCGCATGTCCGCCAAAACCAAAAGTATTGTTTAAAACTACGAGCACTTCTCGTTTGCGTGCTTTATTCTGGGTAAAATCAAAATGTGAGTTAAACTGGGGATCCACCTCAGTGATATTAATGCTTGGATGCACTATACCCGTTTCTATCGATTTTACACAGGCAATGGCTTCGGCAGCACCTGCAGCGCCGAGCATATGGCCGGTCTGCGATTTGGTGGCACTAATGCTGATAGCATGCGTTCTCTCGCCGAAAACCTTGTCGATTGCTTTGCATTCACTGATATCGCCGATAGGGGTAGAGGTAGCATGTGCGTTAATATAACTAATGTCATTCTTCGTGACCCCGGCATCGGCTATAGCGCCTTCCATGGCAAGCACTGCGCCAAGTCCGTCTGGATGGGTGGCTACCACATTGTATGCATCCGAGGCTGCCCCATATCCGGCTAGCTCACAGTATATCTTTGCTCCCCGTTTCAGCGCATGTTCGAGTTCTTCAACCATCAGTATTCCTGAGCCTTCGCCAATCACAAAACCATCCCTGCTTACATCGAACGGACGCGACGCCGTTTCGGGTGTATCGTTTAATGTTGATAAAGCTTTTATGGAATTAAATCCTCCCACTGATGCATCTGTAATCGGTGATTCTGCACCGCCCGAAATTATTATATCGGCTCTTCCAAGCCGTATCAGGTCGAGGGCATTCGCTAGCGCATTGTTCGACGAGGCACAGGCCGAAGCAATCGAATAACTGATGCCATGCAGCCCGTAGCGGATCGATATCTGCCCGGCTGAAATATTCGGGATCATTTTGGTTACAAAAAACGGGCTGAAACGCGGAATCTTTCCATTGGTGGCAAAGCCTAATACTTCCTCCTCGAATGTGATCATTCCTCCAATGCCGGTAGCAATAACCACACCTATTCGGTTTCGGTCGCAGGCATCGAGGTTTATTCCCGAGTCCTTCATGCATTCATCGGTAGCTGCAAGGGCAAACTGGGTGTAAAGGTCAATTTTGCGAACTTCCTGCTTTTCCATGTATTGCAGGGGATCGAATCCTTTTACCTCGCAGGCAAACCTGGTTTTGTGGTTGGTGGTATCGAAACGCGTTATGGCTGCTGCCCCGCTCGTGCCTTTGGTAAGTGCCTTCCAGAAATCAACCACGTTATTCCCTATGGGCGTAACTGCTCCTATTCCTGTAATTACTGCTCGTTTCATGTAAATATCTTTAAATTTTAAATCGGGGTATAATGGTTATTCGTTGGTCATTCAGTTGTTATTCGGTTGTCATTCGGTGGTCATTCGGTGGTCATTCGGTGGTCAATTAGAAAGAGCAATAAATTATGCACCAATTTTCTTCTTATCACTTTATCACATTACCGCATTACCGCATTACCACATTACCGCATTACCACATTTTCAAATTGTCTCATTTTCAATTTCCCACATCCCCAAATTTTCACATCCTCAAATCCTCCAATATCGCATTGCAAAAGCTTTTATACTCAATTTTATCGATAAGCCGGGCAAGCTGCAGGCTTGCTACAAGGCTCGAAAGGATAAGCAGGGCTTTTATCTGTGGCTCTTCGTTAAACGCAAACAAGCCTTTTTCACGGCCAGATGTAAGTGTAGCGGTCAGCCATTTCAGTATGAGTTCGGAGATGCGCCTGAGTTCGGCCACGGTATTTTCGCTGAGGGAATTAATATCAGGACCCAGCGACCCGACAATGCAGCGCTTCTGCTCGCGGTGGCTTTTGGTATAGATTTTTATAAATGTTTCGAGCTGGTGCCATTCGTCGAAACCACGGCTTTTCATATTTTCGGCCATTTCCTCGAAACGTTGAATATTGGTTTTAACAATACTCGTCCCCAGGTTCTCCTTCGACGGGAAATAGTAATGTATAGCCGCATTCTTAATGCCAAGTTCCGACGAAATATCCTGGTAGCTGAAAGCATTGTAGCCTTTGGTGCGGATAAGGTCTTCACCGAGTTCTATGATTTTTTCACGGGTGATTGACATAATTTGGTTTTTTCGTGTGATTGGTGACTGGTGATTTGTGATTTGTCGTGGGTTGTTGGATAGTTAATGCCATGTTACTCACTATTTCCTAGTAACAAGTAACTAGTCACTAGTAATTATTTTTCCGGCGGCAAATATACTTACTAATAAGTAAGTTTGCAAAAAAAATAGTTACAGATGCATACTGTAACCCACATTGCTTTTGTTGTAATTGTATTCTGTATTGCCTGGTATATAAATCATTAAGCCGAATTCGGGTTGGTTTGAATTTTAATGAAAATAATTCGCATTTTTTGGAAACTCCCTGTAAAATTTCCTCTCCTATAATTCATATTTCATATTGGATACGTTTAGGCAAGGCTTATTTTTTTAAAATAATTTTCTTTTATCGATCTTCTTTGAATATTTAATTTATACATTTACATCATCAATCAGTTTGCAAATATTTAATAAAGGATAATAAAGGTTACATGATATGAGGATGAATTTACAAATTTAGTGCATTGTAACTTGTTTGAAATGAATATCCTGAAAAACAAATTAACTTACGCTATTACAAAACTTAATGCCTTATATAAATTCTAAAAACAGCTGCTGAATCTTGTTTATACTAAATTCATGTTATTGGAATTCTAATAAAGATATATAGTAACGCACAGATCTGCAATGCCTCTGGCAACGCTGATTTCGAACGCCTTGGTAAAACAGATTGCGATTTTTATAGTGGAAGGTAAATAAAAGTGGATGTATTGAGAAAGGGATATTTACAGGGTGAATACTACTAGAGAATTATTAACACGGATAAGCTAATACCAATTTATAAAAAATCAACGACCACATATATGAAAGTTCAAAAACACAAATTAATATTTAGATTATTTTTTAACTAACTTTAAATTACAATCGTGCTTTTTTACTTTTATCCATTTTTAATCCTTATACCCCCATATGCTTTAGTTGCATTATTATGGCTAATATTAAGAAATAAGCTAACTGAAAGAAAATGGTTTCCAGCACTTAACCAACCAAAGATAACTTACTTTTATCTGATAGGGTTTCTACTCACGGGTTTCTTCTTTAAACTTGATTATAGCTTACAACAAGGTTGCTTTGTAAGGCATGAATCAGTTTTTTCGTCAGAAAATATATTCTTTTTTACAATTGCATTAACCCTTTTAACAATAGGGATACTAGTTCGATCAAAAAAAATAGCAGCGACTTTTCTGATTATTGAATTAATATTTTGGCTTTATAAGTTGTTTTTAATAAAAGGAGGCTATGCAATAGGTGTCGCTGGAGCTCCGAATCCATTCGTCTTATTCTACGATATATTAGTGCTAATGTTAAGAATTGAATTAATAAAGCAGATTCTTTGTCTCAAATTCCGAAAACTATATGTATTAGGGATTTCATTCCTGATCATGTTGATTAAATTTTATATTTTGTGCTTTCTTGAACTCTGAAACAAAACAATCTTTGAAACCAACGACTGGCCCGGATTTGTAATTTAGCAAAGCGATCTTATAAGCAAAGCGAATAATCCGTGCCGATACAAATAAAAGAATAAATTGGAGCATAACACTTGTAGGGTGGATTCGAAACTTAGCAAAGTGCTTTGTAAAGTCGGATTTGCATATTAAAGGAACACCTTGGTACTAATAGTATAATGCAGAATGAAGCGAATACTTTACATACAAATAATAATCATATTTTTCTTCTCTGCAGCAGCCCATGCGAAAGAGAAGAGGGTGACTCAAATCCCATTTGTAAAACAAACAGAAACTGACTCTCTGAGAAATCCAAATCATTATTATTACCTGGCAGACTTACCACTCAAAAAAGCCGGAGAATTAATTTTAAATGACAGCATTCATCCATCTGACAATCATATAACATTCTTATTGATGGATACTATCTCCGGTTGTAAAAAAAACGACCTTAACTTCTATTTAAAAGTATTCGAAAAAATACTTAATTACGCCGATGGAGCGCTTGCCGAGGTTGTGGGTTCATATACCTGGGATTTTATCGAAAAAAGACCCGCTGAGTTCATTAATCATATTGAAACCTTGGATAATGAACAAATTATGAGATGGGCTGACTTTACTTTTGAAGAAATGTATTTTGCTTATTCAGGGGACGAACTTAAACTAAAATGCCAGGAATTGGTAAATAAGCTCAAGAAAGTGAATACAACTAAAAGTGTTTCCTGTTTCGAGACAGAGTTGAATGATAGGATTGAAAATGGAATATAAAATACCCGCGTCGGGTTGGATTTACAACATCACAAAGCGGTATCATAGCTTGTCCAGTATTTGTGCTGGAAGCGAAAGAACCACTACTTGTCACTACTTAAATTATATAAGAGAAATAGTAAAACAAAAATACTGGCTCCAAGTCAGTTTTGGCCAATCTTTTCTACGTGGATAAAGTTCATAATTATCCGAAAATCCTTGGGGATATTATGCTTTGTATTCACCGCAAAAAACAAGAATAATCTCCGCATTTATTGCGTCGAATACGACATCTATTCACCGCAGGTCAAAGAGGAGGGTATACCGTACCG
>CAIWMA010000043.1 GCA_903913645.1 uncultured Bacteroidales bacterium
GTTTCTACTGATTCTCACTTTTAAATTTGTTCCTGGTCCTGAGTATCTAGCTGGGTTATAAGTTCCATCGGGTAGATATATTATTTGGTGCTTTGCACCTGGTAGCAATCTATTATGCTTATCAGATAATACAGCATTAGCAATACCATCAATTATACCTTTTCCTTTTTGAGTTTTTTTAGTCTTCTTTTTTACAGCCATTTATATATGTGAAAAGCAGAACATCACATAGCAGTGACAGGATTATTAAAACATCGGTCGGTACTTTTTATTGCCGTAAAAACACTAACGATTTTCAATTCGCTAACTATTATTACGAGTGGGGTGTCAAGAAGTTTATTCTGAAACATATAAAGGAATACAATGTTTTTATTGATGGCGGTTCATGTATAGGTGCTTACAGCATACTTCTATCGAAATGTGATTTTAGGTGTATTGCTTTTGAACCAATAGCTGATAACTATGACGCTCTTTTGAAAAACCTTGAATTAAATAAACTTTCTGATAAAGTTGTAGCATATCAGATAGGCCTGGGAAATGAAAATATACAAGCAAGGTTTAAATTTAATGCTGTCAATACAGGAGCTTCATCAATCGACAGGGAAGATAATTCTTCAGATCAACTCTGCGAAATTCGCACATTCGATTCGATGATTTTGGATTTAAAAATAGAAAAGAAGGAAAAAATACTTTTTAAACTTGATGTTGAAGGAATGGAAACAGAAGCATTGCTAGGTGCTGCTGATTTTATCATAAAATATCCGAACATAACTTTTATCATTGAGTATAAACACTCAGGCATAGACCACGTTAAAGCGGTACTAAATACTTTAGCTGACTTTGAAATAGGAATTGTAGATCAATACAATATCTATGCCCGAAAGATCAGGAATATAAATTAATCTAAATTGGTATGACAGCATTAAAAATCATATTCTGGATTCTGCTTTTCGTGGTATTTTATGCCTATATCGGATACGGAATTCTGCTTTACATAATCATTAAAATCAAGAGGTTAGCAGGCCTTTCAAAAAAAACTCCGCCTGATCCCTACTACGAACCCGAAGTCACTTTGTTTATTGCAGCGTACAACGAAAAGGATTTTATTGCTGAAAAAATTAAAAATTCGCATGAACTGGATTACCCTGCCGAAAAACTTCATATGGTCTGGGTTACCGATGGCTCGGACGATGGAACCCCCGAGGAATTAAAAAAATACCCGGATGTTGAAGTATATCATCTGCCTGAACGCTCAGGCAAAATTGGTGCTATGAACCGTGGAATGAGTTTTGTGAAAACACCTGTTGTTGTATTTTGTGATGCCAATACATTACTGGGAAGGGAATCAATCAGGCGGATTGTCAGCTTATTCAGCAATCCGAAAGTAGGATGTGTTTCGGGTGAGAAACGGATTTTCAGCAATGACAAAGACGCTGCTGCCGGTGCCGGTGAAGGATTGTATTGGAAATATGAATCCACACTTAAAAAATGGGATGCTGAGTTATATTCAGTTGTAGGCGCCGCCGGTGAACTTTTTGCCATCCGTACCGAACTATACCGGGAAGTGGAACGTGATACCTTACTCGATGATTTCATTATTTCACTACGGGTAGCGCAAGACGGGTACACCATTCAATACGATCCGGAAGCCTACGCCATTGAAACAGCTTCAGCTAATGTGAAAGAGGAATTAAAACGTAAAATCCGGATATCAGCCGGAGGTATTCAATCGGTTGTCAGGCTTAGATCTCTTTTGAATTTCTTCAAATACGGAACTTTGTCGTTCCAATACATCTCGCATCGCGTTTTGCGTTGGACGCTGGCACCTCTTGCACTATTATTTCTAATCCCGGTCGGGCTTTTTCTGGCTTTGAAAGAAGGAATATTTGGGCTCGGAATGTTCAGTTTACTTTTCTGGTTGCAAATGCTATTCTATTTTTCTGCTCTACTGGGATGGTATCTCGAAAATCGGTTAATCCGAATAAAAGTGTTATTCGTTCCATATTATTTCTTTATCATGAATCTTTCTGTTTTTCTTGGTTTAAAAAGATACCTGAAAGGATCACAATCAGTTAACTGGGAAAGAGCCAAAAGAGGGGTATAAATTTTATTTTCAATAATAATGTTGCGCATATTCACTATTGTTTTATTGCTTGTCTGCATCTTCTTCACGGGAAATCCTGCATGGAGTCAGCAACATGTTTTTAATGTTGATACTACAGTGACACTAATTGATGCCTATGCTTCACCTTATAACCTGATTCAGCCCGGGGATACAGTTGTACTTAGTTCCGGCATGCGTAAATTACTCCGGATTCAGAATTTTTCAGGTGAAAAGGATAAACCTGTAATATTCATGAATCTCAATGGGCAGGTTATTATTAATACGGACCATTATTATGGCATGTCAATATTAAACTGCAGGTATTTCAGGCTAACCGGAACAGGTGACGTGAACAATTTCTACGGTATCAGCATAAGCAGGGTTGCCAATGGTGCGGGAATAGGAATTGGAGGAGGGAGCTCCGATTATGAAATTGATCATGTCAGCATTGAAAATTGCTTGTCAGCAGGAATTTTTGCCAAAACAGATCCTGATTGCAGCCTGCTTACAACACGTGATAAGTTTACCCAATTCAATACCCTGATTCATGATAATTATATTGGACATGTTGGCACAGAAGGGTTGTATATTGGAAGCACACAATATTTCGGAGAAACGATCAATTGTAGCGGAGTTGATACACTTCTGATGCCGTCATTACTAGAAGGTGTAAAGGTATATAAGAATATAATCGAGTATTCGGGTTGGGATGGCATACAGGTGAGTTCAGCTTCAAAAGATTGTGAGATTAACGACAATATGATATTATTCGACAGCCGGAAAGAGTATTATGGACAGATGTCGGGCATTATAATTGGAGGAGGTTCTCATTGCGATTGTTACAATAATTTTATCAGCCAGGGAAATGGCCAAGGTATACAGGTTTTCGGCCTTGCCGGCGAAAAGCTGTTTAACAATATAATAATTGATGCAGGTAAGAATTTCTTTCCTACCGATTCTACAAGGATGGTTTATGGAATTTTTGTTACAGATATTACTGCTGAAAAGGACTCGGCTTTTACTATTGCTTACAATACTATTATTAATCCAAAATCGGATGGCATCCGGTTTGTAAGTACAATCACGAAAAATAATCTTATTGCTTCAAACCTAATTGTTAACCCTGGAAACTATAATTATTATGAAAACGGTCATACTTCTTTTCACGGTGAGGATGCCTATATCATGTTTCCTGCAGGTTCGGCAAATACGGTTGTGAAGCAAAATTTTTTAACCCGTATTTTAAGTGATGCTCAACTTTCAGACACCGGTTTTATGCCTTGTCCAGGTTCACCACTTATAAATGCTGCCTACCCGGAATTCAATAGCATTAATTTCGATTTTTACAATCATATCAGGCCTTATGGCAATACGGCTGATATCGGGGCTGTGGAATTTAACCCGGATTTCGTGGGAATTGGCTCGAGTCACTCAGCTTTTCTCAAAGCAGTTGAACTTTATCCAAACCCGGTACGATCAACACTTTGCATGCTTTTTCATTCAACAGACCTTTCCGGAGCAAAACTTGATGTGTACAATCTTCAGGGAAATCTGGTCAGGAGTATATATCAGCCTTATTTTGCCGGAAAGGAACAGAAAATACAACTTCATGTGGATGACCTTGATGCCGGAATCTATTTATACATTCTGAGCTCTGCAGGGAAGAAAGACTCTGGTAAATTTATAAAAGTCAATTAATCAGGCTTATTGCCGTATTATTCTCTTACGTACCCGGAATTAACTCCAAAAGCCAGGTTCGGGAAAGATATGCAGGAATCCTTTACTTTGTCTGAACATATTGTATTAGCAATTTATGATTCTCAGATTAAATCTTAATTTTAGTACTTTTGTGAAGAACAATAAGATGAAATCTGCGTTATCAACAAATTTCCAGGTGGTATACTATTTTCTTTCAGAATTGGTTTATATACTAATTAATTGATCAATCATACTAATACTAATGGTCGGAAGCAAGAAGTGAATTTAACCTGGGAATGAGTTTTATAATTAATTTTACTCTGTAAGTACAAAATTAACGTGAATCACATGAAAAAAATACTTGTTACAGGAGGAGCCGGATTTATTGGATCGCATCTTGTTCGGCTACTTTTAAAGAAATATCCAGGCACCCAGATTGTAAACCTTGATAAACTTACATATGCCGGTAATCTGGCTAACCTCACAGATGTTGACTCACTTCCAAACTACGAGTTCTTAAAAGGGGATATTGTAGATGAAGATTTTATCTTGGCAACTTTCGATGCATACCAGTTCGACGGGGTTATTCACCTGGCTGCGGAATCGCATGTTGACAGGTCGATTGCCAGTCCAAAAGAATTTATCATGACCAATATTGTTGGTACTGTTAACTTGCTCAATGCTGCCAGAAATCAATGGAAAGATAAATTTGAAGGGAAGCGCTTTTACCATGTTTCAACGGATGAAGTTTATGGTTCACTTGGAGATGAAGGCAAATTTCTTGAAACTACGCCTTACGATCCACGAAGCCCTTATTCAGCTTCAAAAGCCAGCAGCGACCATCTTGTCAGAGCATATCACCATACATACGGTTTACCGGTTGTAATTTCAAACTGCTCTAATAATTATGGCCCCAACCAGTTTCCAGAGAAGCTTATACCTCTGATTATTAATAACATAATACATAATAGACCTTTGCCTGTATATGGACAGGGAACTAATATTCGCGACTGGTTGTATGTGGAGGATCATGCTAAAGCTATTGACCTGATATATCAAAATGGTGTTGATGGAGAAACCTACAACATTGGTGGCAATAATGAACGCCAGAATATTGATATTGTGAAAACACTATGCCGTATTATTGATAGCCAACTTGGACGCCTGGAAGGTGAAAGCGAAAAGTTGATCACATACGTGAAAGACCGTGCAGGCCATGATCTTCGTTATGCTATAGATGCGACAAAGGTTTATGAGCATCTGGGATGGGAACCGGAAGTTCAGTTTGACGATGGTTTTGAAAAAACAGTTGCCTGGTATCTCGAAAATGAAAAATGGCTCGATGAAGTTACTTCTGGCAATTATCTGAATTATTACGAAAAAATGTACAAGGATAGATAATTCAGTTATATAATGTTTGGCTTTTTTGTTCGATTTCCGGGATTTATCCGAAGTAAATGAAAGCAAAATCCTTATTATCTGGTTATTTCAGATTTTTACGAATACCGGTATTTGGTCAGGAAGGTAAAATCAATAAAGTTAAAAAAGACAATAATTCAATCATATTTAGCAATCATCCGAACGAGCGCTTCAGGAAAATTTGCAAAATCCATTCATGCATTTCCATATCAATAAGATAGCTCACTTATAGCAAAAAAACTGCCGGACAATAAGCCCGGCAGTTTTTTTATGAATTCGCTTCCTTTTTTAATGTGAAAAAATATTCTTTGTATTGCGATATCCCGAGTTTTGTTTGAACCAATCGTAATAAAGGGATCCTCCCGATTTGCCCCATTCATAAAATTTCAAATATGCATCTGTAACCGGAAGATGTTCTATTGGACAATCAAAATGACTTGAGATATCAATGGCAAAAGGCAGGTTGCTTTTTGTTACATAATAGCGACCCGACGACGGGTTGCTGTCATCGTTCGAAGTACCTAATAACTTCTTGTTAGCAAGGTCAGTCGGCGGATTGTCAATAAGATGCACTTCATTTTCCCTCACACGGTTAATGATCATAAAAGGATTGTATGGAGGTAATCCCATGGTGTTCAATGTGACAGGAGTTTTAAGGTTGATTGTAATATCCAGTTCCTTTGGTGTGACATATGCATTTCCCGGAGTTGTATTTACACCAACTCCTTTAGATCCCTGGTCGGATAAAAGGTTAAATCCGTTATCAAAAACAATGATAGTGGCTTTTGACTGATTTGCTTCTGTGCCATTGCCATTCAGTACTATATAAGATTCTTGTATATTAGTACCTGTAACACTGGATATCAGATCGGGAGAAACTGGCAATTGAATCCCAAAACCATTTTTATAGGTAGCTCCGATGGCTGTCAGCGTTGCTTTTAAATCGATCTGAACAACTTCGTTTTTGCCATTTGTTATTTGATTAAAATTATAATCAATCACCAGATCATTAAAATCATAATCACCCACAGAAGGCCACATATCTTCAAAAGCAAGTGACCCAAAATTGCCTTTTGAAGGATAAAAATTATCAAATGCTTTCAATGGGTCATTTGGGTAAGCGTCGAAATTATCAGGAACACCATCTTTATCTGTGTCAGCCTGAACATAACGTGGCATTGGAATATTCTGGATATCAACAGAACTGATTGGGTCTGCAGTTACATAAAAAATAGCATCATTAAAATCATTGTCACAGCCTGTGTTTTCGCGTTTCATATCTTCAAAACTCAAAAGAAACTTTCCTCTCCCTATATCATTTAATAAAAGGGCATGTTGCTTTTTGTCTACAGAAACTTCCGGGTTAAGGTTCTGATCCGAAAATAATGTATTAATTCCAGAGGTAACCGATGTGCCATTGTAGCCATCGGATACAAGCACCCAGCCAATTTCAGTCCCAGGAGCGAAAGTCCCAATGTGTACCTTGTTACCTGACGATAATCCACCTCCGCTGCCACTAAATGAAACGTTAGGGAAGATAATATGAACCGAGTCAATATCTGCCGGAGTCGCAGGCGGATTTCCGGTTTTGTAAATATAATATCCCAATACATTTCTATATCCAGCACCTTCACTTACAAAGGTTACCCAAACATTACAAGCGTCATTCAGTACCAGGTTTTGTTCATTTCCTGGTGCAAAATACTGAGGATGGCTGATTGGAGCCGGTTGATATTCCGGAAGCGTAGCATTAAGATCCTTTAAAAAAGAGGCATCTATAATATCATTTTGTTTTTCCAGATAATTCGGGACCCCGTCGCTATTATAGGTTCCCATCAGGTAAAAATTGGCGGTCGTGGATTTAAAGTAAGACTGACCAAGACTTTTTAATCCTTGATTCGAAATTTTACCTCCAAGAGTTAAATTCAGAGATCCATTAACGACTTTAGCTTTCTGCATATTACAGAAGCCTATTGAAGTGGTTCCAACTGCTAAAGAATCAGTACCGGCAGCAATTTTATAATCAGAACTGAAAAGGCCATTTGAATTAGTCATTCCACTCAGGATCAACGAACCACCATTATCCGGAATATCGGTGTAAATATCAATCCTCATGTTAGATACTGCTACGCCTGTATTGTCAAGAGTATATACTTTTATACCGACGTCCTGAGTAGTCTTGAATTTAAAATCAGGACTAACTACCAAATCTTTTATGCTATTATTCACAGGAATTAAATCGCTTTCGGTTTTACGGCAGGAAATTCCTGTAAATGCCAGCATACCAGCCAAAAGGATAAATAAGTGAAGTGGTTTTTGCTTTGTCATAATATTGATCTTTATTATTGTTGTTTAGAATGATTTTAAATAGACGAAATACTTTATTCAACTATCATGCCAAAATCTGTTAAGTGTTGATTATAAGTATTTTAAAATTATAGAAAAAATTGGTAGGATTTCCGTTTTAAAACTTTTGTCTCAAATTGATTAGTTGAAGTTTTAATGAAATAAAGTGATCTATAATAGTAAATAAAATATACTATTAAAGA
>CAIWMA010000044.1 GCA_903913645.1 uncultured Bacteroidales bacterium
CGATTATGATCTGACGCTATACGATTATGATCTGATGCTATACAATTATAGTAAATCCATTTTGAATGTTCATTTAGCCCTTGTTGATGTTCATTTAGCGCTTGTGGATATTCATTTAGGCCGTGTTGTTATTCATTTAGACTATGTTGATGCTCATTTATACCATGTTGATGCTCATTTAATATGTTCCGGGGCTTATTCAACCCGAACAGTACCGGATTTACCGGATTTCGTGGTTCTTTCGCTGATGATGATTGGTTTGCAACCGGGATTTGATGCGCAAAACAAGCTTTTGGGGTTGCAATTTCAAATTTCTGAGCCTGTTCCAGGGAGTGTAAATTAAACTGTGTCAGCTGAGTTTTTAATACATTTGCATGTCGGGATAAACGGACATAGGCTCTGCTGAGGAGCAACCTGTGAAGGGATACTTTCGATCGAAGGGATTAATCTCCAATAGGTGCTGCTGTCAAAAGTAGCACTTTTTTTATTGGATATTAAGCTCTGAGCTTTATGCCTTATAAAACCTAACATAGAATCAGATTGAGTTGATGTTAATACGTGCTCTCTCGCCAAATATGATATCCAGTTGAGAAGCTACTAATCCCCAGTTACTAATAGGGTTAGTCCATTTTTCAATCATGTTTTGGGTTGCAAGATATATAAGTTTAAGCAAGGCCATATCGCCGGTAAAAGCTCCTTTTGTCTTAGTTATTTTACGAACCTGCCTGTGAAAACCCTCAATGGTATTGGTTGTGTACATGATTCTTCGGATAGCTTCGGGATACTTAAAAAAGTTACTTAAATGTTCCCAGTTGTTACGCCAGGATGAAAAAACAGGTGTGTACTTTTTACCCCATTTAACTTCTAAAGCATCAAGGTTATACTCTGCTTCCTCTTTGGTTAATGCTTGATAAACCGTACGCAAATCAACTAAGAATGCACGACTGTCTTTATAAGGTATATATTTTAGAGTGTTTCTGATCTGATGTACAATACAGGATTGAACATCAGTCTTTGGGAATACTGTTTCAATCGCTTCCTTAAATCCTTTTAAATTGTCAATGCTTGAAATTAAAATATCTTCGATTCCACGGACTTTCAAGTCATTAAGTACCTGGAGCCAAAACCGGGCACCTTCGTTTTCTGACACGTACATTCCAAGCAAGTCTTTAATCCCCTTGTTATTTACGCCTAAGATATTGTATACAGCCCTGGATACTACTTTTCCATCTTCCCGAACTTTGTAATGAATAGCATCCATCCACACAAAGCAATACACACTTTCAAGTGGACGTTGTTGCCACTCACGGATCAATGGGATAACCCGATCGGTGATCCCGCTCAGGGTAGTTGCAGAAAGGGTAAACCCGTATGTGTCTTCAATAAGTTCACATATATCTCGTGTGCTTACTCCTTTGCTATACAAACGTAATACTTTGGCTTCCAGCTCTTCGCTTATTATTATTTGACGCTTGCCAACCAATTCGGGCTCAAATGTACCACTTCGGTCCCTGGGTGTTTCCAACTCAAATTCCCCTGCAGTACTCTTCACCTTTTTACTGGTTTTCCCATTGCGTCGATTGCCTGAAGAGCGCTCCTGCTGGTTCATATGGCCATCCATTTCTGCCTGGAGTATTTCCTCAAGCATTTGCTTTAAAAGAGGCTGAAAAACCCCTTCCTTGCCCGAGGCGGGTTCCCCTCGTTTTAGCTTGTTCATGGCATCCTGTTTGAATGCCTCTAAGTCAAATTTTCTGTCTTTCATATGGGTGTCAAGTTTAAGGAATTTTCTTTCTTGACACAGTTTATTTTACAGTCTCCTGTTCCATTACTTTCGGGAAACAAGCAGAGGAAGCCCTGCCGTAGTCCAATCCGAATGAATGGTAAATTTTCTCTTTTTAGTGTGATAGCCGGCCAAACTATAGAACGCTGCATTCCTGTTAGACCGGGTATTTCAACTTCCGTGAATTACAACTTCGCCCTCAGATATTGCAACGGCCAGGCAATATCAGTCCCGGAATCCTTTGCCGAATGCAGGGCGAAATAGGGTTCCCGGAGAGAAGCCCGGCCTATCAGCACAAGATCTGCCTGCCCGTTTGCAATGATCTCTCCGGCCTGTTGTACCCCGGTAATCAAACCCACGGCAGAAGTCAGCAGGCCCGTTTCCTTCTTTATCTGTTCCGCAAAAGGTACCTGGTAACCGGGAGCAAGCGGGA
>CAIWMA010000045.1 GCA_903913645.1 uncultured Bacteroidales bacterium
AGTTCGAAGCATTCTTGAAGTACAAATTGCTTAGGAAAAATTTCGAAAATTCACCCTCTGTGAAACATTTTGTGCCATCACCTAACATGCCGTCAATCGCAACAATGCTAACGCAAAGTTGCTTATCAAAGGCTCTGCCTTTGCTGCGTTTGCCGGCCGGGCGTTAGTGCCAATGTTAAAAACCAAAACAATGAAAAAGAGTCATTTTGCTTTAGTAGCATTTGTCTTAATTGTTTCATTTGCAAAAGGACAAACAAATGTTTATCATCCTTTTCCTAATCCTGTAATCTGGAGAGCAGATTATTATTATGATTTGGAATTTCAGTATCCATGCAGGAAGTGGTATTATTTTCAATATTATTCAAGTGGCGATACTTTAATCAATTCCAAGGTTTACAGAAAAATATTTTTAATTGGAATTTACGATCACCAAACCTGCTTAGGGGAGCCTATTTATCTTCCGAATCCAGGTTATATGGGAGCACTTCGGGATGATTCATCAGCAAATAAAACATTTTTTCGTTTTCCCAATTCATCTGCTGACTCACTTCTATATGATTACAATTTAACTGTTGGTGACACATTAAAAGGATTCATTACTTATCCAGCTATCAATTACCATCCTGTTGTATTATCAGTCGACTCAATTTCAATAAACGGGCAATTTCATAAAAAGTGGAATTTCACTCAGGAGCCAGATCCATTAGGTAATTTCCCCTATATCATTGAAGGAATTGGGACAAGCGCCGGGTTTATCGATTATATTTTTACAAACAATGTAGATATGTCATATAGATACCTTAGATGTGTCAGGGATAGTTCAATAATATACTTCAATTCTGGTACCGGTTGCGATTTGATTTTATCAACACCCGACGAACTGCCCTTGGAAAGTAATTGCAAGGTTTTTCCGAATCCAACATCTAATGAAGCAACATTAAAAGTAGATCAAGATTTGGAAAACGCGACAATATCTATAATAAACATTTTTGGTGAGCAAATTAGGCAAATTAAAAATTTCACTGGGAAGGAAATAATATTATATCGAGAAAATTTATCAAATGGAATATATTTTCTTCGCATAATTCAAGAAAATAAAATAACAGCATCAAAGAAACTATTAATTGATTAACACTGGCACTAACATGCCTGCAACCGCAACAAAACTAACATATTGTTGCTTTTCAAAGGTTCTGCCTTTGCTGCGTTTAGCGATCGGGCGTTAGGTGTGATTATTTTTTGAAAAAGCTTGCTTTTAGTACCAATTTTTGGTACTTTTGTAAAAAACAACTATTATGAGTAAAAACACATCAATATCATTAGGAGATCATTTTGAGAGCTTTATCTCAAAAAAAGTTGGAACTGGGAGGTACCATTCAGCTAGTGAAGTGATCCGGGAAGGTTTGCGATTAATGGAACAGGAGGAGAAAAAGATTGAAGCTCTAAGATCTGCCCTTGAAATAGGTGAAAATAGTGATATCGCAAAAGATTTTAATGCGAAGAATCACTTAAAATCAATTCACGCGAAGAATTTGTAACCATGGTAAAATACAGGTTAACAAATGAAGCTGTAAAAGATCTCGAAGAAATTTGGTCTTATACAAAACATAAATGGTCGCTTGAACAAGCGGACAGATATTATAATTTGATCATAGATGAAATAGAGATTATCGCTTCAAATCCTCTCCTTGGAAGATCAATTGATTATATAAAAGAAGGATATAGATCAACAAAAGTAAAGTCACATGTAGTCTTTTATAAGCAGCAACAAGATGAAACGATATTGGTTGTTAGAACCTTGCATCAAGCAATGGATAGCAATAACAGAATAAAATGATTTTCACCAAGAAAAAATGAGTCTGTTCAATAAAGTGTGTCAAAGTTAAATCAATAAAACTAAATAACTTTGACCACCATGGAAAAACAAC
>CAIWMA010000046.1 GCA_903913645.1 uncultured Bacteroidales bacterium
TATGATAAACGATATGAAGACCAGGTAAAAGGACATATTATCAGCAAAGATACTTTAGCTACTATCACTCTTACTGATTACAAACCAAACCACTTGACTTACAAATCACAAACAAGCAAAGAACAACTTGCTGTATTCTCGTAAATATATTACGAAAAGGGCTGGAATGCTTTTATTGACGGGAAACCGGCACCTTACTTCAGAGCTAATTACGTACTTCGTGCTATGTTAGTACCGGCGGGAACTCATACTATCGAATATAAATTTGAACCCCAGATTTATAAAACAGGCGAAAAAATATCATGTGCATCATCCATACTCCTGGTTTTATTAGCTGTAGGAAGTTTTGGATTTTTGGTACTGCACAAACGCGAAACCAGCCCAAAGGCATAATGTCTGAGTCATGAGCACTCCAGGCGCCCGAAAAGTATTGATAATCACATATTACTGGCCTCCCAGCGGAGGCGCAGGAGTACAGAGATGGCTGAAATTCAGCAAATACCTTCGGGATTTTGGATGGGAGCCGGTTATCTATACTCCCGAAAATCCGGAAGCTCCGGCAATTGATAATTCCCTGGAGAAAGACATTCCAGAAGGAATTTCAATACTAAAAAGGCCGATAATTGAACCCTACTTTGTTTACAAACGCTTTGTAGGCATGAAACAAGGCGAGAAAGTAAACGCCGGATTCCTGCAGGAAAAAGAAAAACCTGGCCTGGCCGAAGGATTAGCCGTTTGGCTGAGAGGCAATTTTTTCATTCCTGATGCGCGTCGGTTCTGGATCCGTCCCTCAGTTAAATTTTTAAAGGAATATTTACGTGATAATCCAGTAAATGCAATTGTATCAACCGGCCCGCCTCATTCCATGCACCTGATTGCATTGCAAATTCATAAAAAGCTGAATATTCCCTGGCTAGCCGATTTCCGAGATCCATGGACGGGAATTGATTTTTATCACCAGCTTAAACTTACTTCGTTTGCAGACAGAATTCATCATAAACTCGAGAAAAAAGTACTCTCTTCAGCCACTGCGGTTACTGTTGTAAGCCAGGATATGGCAGATGAGTTTAATGAGATTGTAAAACGGGATTATAAATTGGTAACTAATGGGTTTGATGAAGAGGACATCAGTCCGCTACCTCTAAATCAGCTTGATACTAAATTCACCATTTCACATATCGGAAGTATTAATTCCTCCCGCAACCCGGTTTCAATGTGGAAAGTGCTTTCGGAAATGGTAAAAGCAAATTCTGAATTTGCTAAAGCATTACAGATTAAACTTGTTGGCAAAGTAGACATTGGTGTTCTGAAAAGTATAGAAGAAAAAGGATTGACGCCCTATCTTTCGAGGATCGAATATATGCCTCACCAGGATGCTATGTTCGAAATCCAGAAATCGCAGGTGCTGTTACTTCTTATTAACAATACGCCTAATGCCAAAGGAATCCTTACCGGAAAAGTTTTCGAATACCTGGGATCGGGAAGGCCGATTCTGAGCATAGGTCCAGAAGTTGGTGAAGCCGCTGTTATCCTGAAAGATGCTAAAGCAGGGCGAACAGCAGGTTATGAAAACGAAATGGAAATGCACCTGATCTTAAATGAATATTTTATCAGATACTGCGAACAAAGTCTTGAAAGCAATTCAGGTAATCGTTTAAAATATTCACGCAAAGCCTTAACCGGGGAGATTTCGAAGATATTGGATACGCTATAAGTTCCAATATGAAAATTAATGTAATTTGCTTACTCAAGAGGTTATCATTCCAGGAATTAAGATTTAAACCTTGATGCATTTTTTTAATAAATTTAAATCAGGTTTGTGAAAGCGCATTACTTCATAAATGAACCTGGCATGTGTGTCTTAATACTTGAGGATTAAAAATTTATAGATTCTTTTGAAACAATTAGTTTTCCTATGACCAACATGCCAAAGCGAAAATCAATACTTTATGTTTATTCTCATTTTGCCTCATTTGTCGAAGCCGACTTTGATATTCTTTCCACTGAACACGATGTTGTCAAATACCAGTTTACAGCAAAACCGGGAATACTAAATGTGGCATATTTCTTACTTAAACAATTTTTCTATTTATTAATTCACGTCTGGAAATATGATGTTGTTTACATCTGGTTTGCAGACTATCATTCCCTGCTGCCGGTTTTTTTTGCCAAAACATTGAATAAGAAGTCGTTTATAGTTAATGGTGGCTATGATGCAGCAAGAATAAGAAAGATTAATTACGGTGTTTTTTGTTCCGGCATCAGGGGATTCTTTGCAATTTATTCAATGAAAAATTGTACCGTTAACCTCCCGGTTTCGAAGTATGTGGAAAGAAAAGTGAAATACATTGCACCAAAGTCCGACCGGCTTCTCATCTATAATTGCATGAATCTGCCTGCATCGGATCAGACGAATATTGTTAAGGAAAATATAGTGCTCACGGTGGCTCTTGTTGACAACGAACGTACATTTTTCCTCAAAGGAATAAATACATTTATTGAAACAGCATGCCTTCTGCCTCAATACAGGTTTGTTATCGTTGGATTTGACAAATCAATAGTAAATCACTTAATTAAAGAATTGCCTGGCAACGTTACAATTTACAACAAAATACCTCATCATGAGTTAGTTACATTCTATCAGAAAGCTAAAATTTACTGCCAGGTTTCATTAACTGAATCATTTGGTGTTTCCATAGCCGAAGCAATGTTTTATAACTGTATTCCAATAGTTACAAATGAAGGAGCTATGCCCGAAGTAGTTGGCGATTATGGCCATATTGTAAAAAGGGATACCGATAAAATTGCCGCTTCAGTTGAAAAGATTCTAACATCTGCCCCCGACAACAACAAGGAATTAATGGCAGAATATATCAGGAAAAAATTTAGCCCGGAACTCAGGAAAGAGAAACTGCTGGCAATACTTAAAAAGGAATAGATTATTTTTTTGCTTCCAGGATGAAAATTAATTCATAACACGACAGAAAACTGGTGAAACTTTCTTCGTAAAGCGATTGCAAAAATTTAGTTGAATTGAAAAGCCTTGTCCAGAAATGTTTTTTTATAAGGTTCAAAAACTGGAAATTCGGTGACTTGAAAACCAGTTTCCTGGAAACTATTGAAAATTGAAAAGAAGTATTGTATTTAGGCGTTTTACGCCTTAAGCTATTCTTCCCATCCGAAAAATAGTCGAATGTATATAACCCGAAAAACCGTTTGTGCGTATAGTCCGAATAATAATAAGGATTTGAAAAATGCGGTACAATAATTTTTATAGTTCCGCCAGGCTTAAGAGTGCGAAATAGCTCCGCCATTAAATGCTCAAAATTCGCAACATGTTCCAGAAAATGGGCCGTAATATATTCATCTACTGAATTATCCTGAATAAAAGACAATCCTTCCTCCATATTGGCAACATAATCTACTCCGGATAACTGAAGAACATCAATTCCTATCGTTTCAGGTTTATTCCCTGACCCACAACCCAGGTCGACAATAATTTTCCCGTATTTTTTATGGTAAGCATCTGATATAACCTGAAAATTCTCCATTTTTTTATTGTTTCGAATAATGATCTTTACCCATGAGTTTTGCAAGCCCTTCAATGTCAGCATGAAATATGCTGAACATTAGTCCGGTGAAAGCTCTCAGTTTCCAAACAGGCTCAGAAAATCCATTTAAAAATATTGCGCTTATATAATCTTTTCGTGCTGATTTGAATTCTTTACGTATCAGTTTATACCTGCCTGAACGTGCAAAAGAAATGGTTAGTCTCTTCTTATAATGTTTTCGGATATCATTTTCAACAATGCTTTCCGGAATTTCAGATATATGGTTTTTGAAAAACTGTATAGCCAGCTGATAAAAACCTTTTGTCATTTCAACCGGGTACGTTTTGGTAACCTGGCCGGCATATATCCGCCATCCGCCAAGTGTGACAGGAAGAAATTTGAATTTCCCGAGCAATGACAATTCATACAAAGTCGGCAAATCAACCAACGGCAATCTGAAATTTTGAATGAAACCGCCAACTTCAATCAACCGGTTCTTTCTGATTAGAATTGTTAATGCAGGAATACAGTTGTCGAACAGAAATAAGTTTAAAATACTTCCTGCAGGATCATTATCAAAATAAATGCTTCTACCGGGATCCAAAACCGGCTTAACAGAATAAACAGTTGTCCTGTCGCTATTAACTACTTCAGTCTGGCCCCAGCACAAAACTACGTTTTTGTCCATTTCCATTGCTTCAACCTGTAATTCTAACTTTGTCGCAGCCCAAATATCATCACCTTCTAAAATAGCGATATATTCACCTTTCGAATACTGCAAAGCCTTGTTGTACGTTTTTGACAGTTCAAATATTCCGACATTCGACTGTTTAAAGAATTTGATCCTGGTGTCATTCTGAGCATATCTGTCGACGATCTGAGCAGTGGAATCGGTGCTCCCGTCATCAATTATGATCATTTCCCAATTTGTATAGGTTTGGTTTATAACCGATTCTATACATTCAGAAATATATTTTTCGTGATTATAGGTTGGTGAAATAATAGATACTAAAGGATTCGTATTTCCCATTATTCAGTTTAAAACAGCAATTATGCTAAACTTGTTACTTTTATCAGGTTCTATTTGGCTGCAAATATATAAAAAGCTGGCAATTTGTTTATTGTTCAGTACTTTTGCCTTTGTTTGTTAAGACATACTTTATCAATGATCTCAAAAAATCTGATAAAATCTTCTTTAATTTATACCATTATAGGTGCTTTGCCGCTAGCTTCAGCATTTCTCCTGCTGATTTTCTATACAAACTATCTTACAACGGCAGATTACGGAGCATTTGTTATTTATATAAGTTTTACCGGGTTTGTACAGATACTGATTAATCTGGGCCTTGATGCCTACATTGGGGTGAGTTACTTCGAGAGCAAGCACGAAAGAGCGACGCTCAGGGCAAAAATAGGTACAATAACCGGCTACCTGTTAATCTGGGGTTTGTTTATCATTGCCCTTTTCAGCCTGTTGGGAAACAACCTTTTTAATGTCATATTTCAAAGCAAGGACATTTTCTTTTATCCTTTCGGATTCATGGCTGTTATAACTGCATTTTGCAACAGCTTTTTCAAAACCTATACCAACCTGCTTATCAACCAGGAAAAGCCCACTCGTTTTGCCATTGTCAATATGGCGAATTTCATTCTGACGATTGGATTCTCTCTCACAGGCTTGTTCATGTATCCGTATACACTGATAGGACCCATGTGGGGACGGTTACTGTCGGGAATAGGGATTTTTATCATAGCATTTATTTCCTTGTCCAAGGAATCTGCTATTAAGGTTAAAATGGGCGATGAACTCAGACAAACGCTTCGTTTTGCATTGCCGGTGCTTGTATTTTTTCTTATTTCATGGAGCATTTCCAATATTTATCCTTTTATCATGAAATATTTCATGACATTGCAGGATGTGGCCATTTTTGGATTGGCAATACAATTCACTTTACTGGTTGAATTTGTTCTGAACGGAATGAGTAATTCGGTTTCGCCTAAAATTTTCGGATTGATAATTGACAAGCAATTAACTGGCTCAACCCCTGAATTGAACAAATATTTCAGTGGTTTTAATGCGTTTGCCTTACTTATCATTCCGGCTTCTACCTTTTTTATTCCGCTTATACTGCCATTACTTATCAGCAAAGACTATGAAGCCAGCTTTATTTTTCTCTCAGCTCTGAATATAGGCTTTGCATCACGAGGATTGTATAATTATTTCCTCGCTCCTATCTATCTTTTCAAGAAAACAAAAGTGCTGCCCAAAATTTACCTGGCAACGGCTTTTTTGCAAATTATTATTTCAATTTTCCTGATAAAGCAATTTGGAATTTGGGGAGCCGTTGCTGCCAACCTTATTACAAAAGTGATCCAGAACTTTTTTCTTTACCTGGCAGTTCGAAAGTTTTTCACTTTTGACTTCAACAGCTTTAAATTTATCTGGCTGCCATTAATTGTAACGGTTACCATCATTGGCAGCGAGTATTTTATTTCAACCAACAATCTCCATATTATCAGGCTGTTGCAGATGACATTCTCATACCTGCTTGTTTATTTTTTCTACAAAAATGAAATTGTGGCATTAATCAAAGATTTGTACGAAAAATTTAATTCCCGTAAAGCAACGATTATATAATCGACTAATTGAGCATTCATGGATCCTGGAAACAGGTTAATCCCCAAATTTTTATAATTATGAGGTTAGATTTGATTTGCTGAAATTGAGTCAGACACCGATCATCCAAAATCAATATCTCTCATTTATCATTTTATTTACAAACTCAGCAATATCCGTATTGCCGGCAAATACTTTGTCGAGTTGCAGCATCATGTGATAGCCGGTTTCGGGCATACTGCCTTCCTTTAATTTGTCAAGGATTATACTCATAGCAATACGACCTTCGAGTACTACTTTATTGGGAATACCTTCATTAAAAAAACCTTTCCCAATAAGCAAACCCAAAGTTCGGTTACGACTCAGGTCGTTGAGAGCGGTGAGGCCAAAGTCGCCTATACCACAATAATGAAACATAGTTTCTTCACTGCCGCCGAAATGGATCAGAATCTTCCGCATTTCGTTAAAAGCCCTGGTAAACATCATGAACCGCAGATTTGGCGAATTAAAATGAGCATCAACAATCCCAATTAGTATAGCATAAATATTTTTTAGAATGCTGATGATCTCTACACCAAGCAGATCCGTTGTAGTGTCAACAAATATATTGGTTTCGTCAAATATGGGCTCCAGCATTTTGCATAACTTGATATCTGATGATGCCAGAGTAAAGGCAGTTGGACTGTTGTTTACAATTTCACGGGCAAACGAAGGTCCTTTGAGTGCGCAGGTAGGGTTGGAAAGATATTCAGAAAGACTCTGCGAAATAATCTGACCGTTACGACCAAATCCTTTTGCCAGGTTTACCAGTATTGCCTTTTCAGGAAGCAACATCCGGTTTTCGAGCATGTAATCAACTACTGCAACCGATGGTATTGCAATAAAAACCACATCGGCATCTTTAAGTATATCCTTATCAGTGGTAGCTTTTAACGCCTGGGTCAAGCGGATATTAGGGAAGTATTTCTGGTTGATATGCGAAGCAGTAATGGTTTTGACCACATCGTTTTCAATAGACAATAGGCTCACATTCAAATCCGTGCGAACAGCCAATGAGTTGCCTAATGCCGTACCAATTGCGCCGGCACCCAGAAAAACAATATTTTGCATTTTTCTCATATTCA
>CAIWMA010000047.1 GCA_903913645.1 uncultured Bacteroidales bacterium
GCATGTGTTTCGCGCGAACTCACAAAGATTTACGAGGAAAACAGGAGAGGAACGCTAACAGAACTGGCAGAATGGTACAAAGCACATTCACCAAAAGGGGAGATTGTGTTAATAGTTGCAGGATCTTCAGAAAATAATCCAGAAGTTGCTGACACGAAAGAAAATGATGAAGAATGACATACACTTATAATTATCCCCGACCGGCCGTTACAGCCGATATTATCATCCTCAAAAAAAGCAATACGCAGCATTTTGTGCTTTTAATTGAACGGAAGCACACGCCTTATGAAGGTATGTGGGCTTTACCCGGTGGATTTCTGGAAATGGATGAAACACTTGAAGAAGCCGCACTGCGTGAACTTCAGGAGGAAACAGGAATATTTGGAGTTGAACTCAAACAATTTCACACATTTAGCAAAGTGAACCGCGATCCGCGTCACAGGACAATAACCACTGTGTTTATTGGGTATACAGATGATAATATTTCAATTGAAGCCGGCGATGATGCTGCTAAAGCGCAATGGTTTTCAATGAATGAATTACCTTCACTGGCATTCGATCATGGGGAAGTGATGGAGATGGTAAGGAGAAATGCAGGCACTACATCACTTTAAGCATAGCCTTTACAATATTCTCAGCACCTTCAGCAACCTGTACAATCGTTGACTTCAACTGGTAACAAGGCGTTGTGAAAAGCCTGTGTTTATCGTCAATAATAACTTCGCCATGTTGTGTTGCGATATGATTTGCACCCATTGCTTTTACATTTGCAGCATCCTCTTCATCCGGCCCGACTGTTATAGTTACATCACCCATAATTTTAGCAAGCAGAACCGGCGAAATACACAAAGCACCGATAGGTTTCCTAAGGCTTACAGCTTCCTTTGTCAGAATTGAAATTTCCGGATTAACTGAACAGTCAGCACCTTCAAAAGCATATGAGCAAAGGTTTTTAGCTACCCCAAAGCCACCGGGAAACAACAAAGCATCGAAATCACGCAAATTGAGTTCAGCAACAGGCTTGATATTACCCCGGGCGATTCGAGCGCTTTCAACGAGCACATTGCGGGATTCGGGCATCTCGGCACCTGTAAGATGGTTAACCACATGGTGCTGTGCAATATCCGGTGCAAAAACCTGGTATTCTGCCCCGTTTTTCATTACTGCATACATACTCATTACCGCTTCGTGAATTTCGGCACCATCGTAAACGCCGCATCCGGCCAGTATAATTGCAAATTTCTTCATGGTTCGGAATATTTAAAAGGATAAAGTTACAAAATCTAAACCTGAATTGTTTAGTTTGTTTTCAGGCATTTTTGAATAAATATTTTGAAGTTTATCGTAATTTTATGGTCTATTTTGAACCAGGGTTAAATAATTGAAATTTAAAATGATGAAATACATAGGCACATAAGGCACAATAGATTATCTCATCTCTACTGCCCTTTGCCCAGTCTCCAGGTCTCCACCCCGTCCATTCTCAACTCTCATTTTCCCCCCAATCCCAAAATCCCAACCCCTAATCCCCAACTCATGTGTGGTCGTTTTTCTCTTACTGCAAATGAAACTGAACTAAATCTTCGTTTTGAACTCGAAGGTGGAACAGCCCCCTATGTTCCCAGGTATA
>CAIWMA010000048.1 GCA_903913645.1 uncultured Bacteroidales bacterium
CACCATACTGATTCGATAGCAACCAAAATGGAGTTTGCTTTCCTGCCGAAATTGCTGTTCCGGTTTCCAGATAATAATCAGGCTTTTTTAATCCCTGTGAAAAAGAGTCTGGTGTAATAAGTAAAAAAATCCCAATAAGGGAAATAAACCGGGGCAAGAAGTTTTTTAAAAATGTCATTTATTACTTAAAAGTATGCAGTGATTTCCGGAAGTGGGAAAATATGTCTTGTGGAGATTTAATTATAGATGTTGAATATGGAGTGTGTACCATTAAATTATCATTTTTAGCTCCAACAGACAAATCAGGCAGGTTAAAATAATTCTTCCAGTAAACGGAGGTTTTTGTTAAAATTGAATTTTGAAGTAATCCTATACCTGGCTTGTTCACCCATCCTATTCCGAAGTTCTTTACTGTTAATCAGAAGAGTTACTTTTTCTGCCATGCTGTTCATGTCTTTAAAAGGCACTAAAAATCCTGTTTCTCCGTCGCAAACCATTTCCGGCATGCTGCTGATATTAAACGCTACAACCGGACAGGCGGCAGCCATGGCTTCAAGCAAGGCATTTGAACATCCTTCGCTGCTGGAGGGAAATACGAAGATGTCGATTTCCCGGTAAAAATCTGCTGTGTCATTCAGGAATTCCACAAAAATAATTGAATTTTCAACTTTTAGCTTTTTTGCATATTCTTCGAGCTGGTGCCGCATTTTACCGATTCCAACAATTTTGATCTGGAAATCAAATTTATATTCTTTCAGGTAAGCAGCTAATTCGATAAGGAACTTTTGCCCTTTGCTCTCAATCAAACGTCCTACATTTCCGATTATTACTGGCGAACCATTTATGCGCTTATCAAATGTTGAAATATCCGATAAATTGATTCCGTTGTAAATCACATGGATATCAGAAGCATTTATGTGAAAGTTGTTCTTTACCAACAAACTCCTTTTTACCTCCTCAGAATTTGCAATAACCTTTGTTACAATGCGCTTAAAATAAAAACGGTTTACAAGGTTATTCTTTATGGGGTTAGCAAGTCCACGCCGGTAGATAATTTGTCTTACACCGGCAAGTTTTGCAGCTAGGCCGGCAGCCTTCAGATCCTGAGATAATCCGAGTACAATAGTATCAATTTCTGAATTTTTAAAAATACGGTATAAAATAAATATTTTAAGTGGATTGAGGTAACTAAGGTTAGCAATTCTGACTGGTACAACTTTCAAAAAAGTTTTTTTCAGATTATTGAATAACTCGCTGAATGGATTTGCGCAAACTATAATTTTGTATTTCTGATCGGATAATGTTATGCCTGTTTCCTGTATCCATTTCTCCCCTCCTCCCCAGGTTATACTGCTGTTAAATAGGCAGATAGTTGCAGTCTTATTCATTAAATATTAATTTAGGATGGATTGAATTGAGAAATAGTATTTTACCAGATACTGATTGCTGGGATTACTTTGGCTGGTTTACTTTAATGTAAAGGATGCTTTGTATTATTTTAATTGTTCAAATATAACGTAACTCTGAAAGAAATCATTATAGCTTGATTTTCAAAATATTGATAAATCTTTTTGGTAAATCAATCTGTAACCAGTTTGGAAATTGATACGATAGTAATATATTCAATTCTGGAAGCTGATATGAAGTTACTTAACATGAAAAAGATGGAGGCTTTAATAAATGAGATATTTTCTTATTTATCGAAATCATCAATTAAAGACCAACTCTGTAAATGTTTTAATTATTTTATTACGATTAAATTGCTCTTCTAATAAAATACTTGCGTTTTTAGTTTTTGTGTCCAGGATGTCGAAATTTGATGATGCAATTTCAAGAAACAAACTAGCAATTTTGCTGATACTATCCGGAGAGGCTACCCATCCGAGACTATAGTTATTTATTAAATTAGCAGTTTCGCCATTAATAATTCCAAATATTGGTTTTTCTGCATTGAGGTAAGATTGAAATTTGGCTGGAATTGTCAAATTATAAATGGGACTATTTTCTAATGAAACAATAAGCACATCTGCTTTTTCATAGAAATAGGGCATATCGGAGGATTTTAATCTGCCCCAGAATTTCACATTCCTGATGTTATTCGTAGCAACCATATCCTTGAGAGTGTTCAGAAGAGAGCCATCACCGATCATGTTTAGCCAAACTTCCTGGTTAGCAGTTTTCTCTATATATTTCTGAAAACCTAACAATACATTTTCAAGATTTTGGACAGTTCCTATATTGCCGGCAAAAACGAAATTAAATTTACCAGGATAGGTGATTTCGTTATTGTCATCATTAGGCTCTATTAATTTCTTTGTAAAAGACCATTGTGGTATATATCTTATATTTTTTAAAGGACAATATATTTGAATGATTGGAATGTAACCTGGGCACGAAACTGTGATGTTATCGCAGTGGGAATATACCCATCCGACAAATTTCTCCAGAATTATCCTGGATATTTTATTTTTTGCAATGCCATACGCGTATACAGTCTCAGGCCAGACATCCTGGGTCCAGATTGTAATTTTCTGTTTATAAATTATCTTAATCAGAATTCCTATTGATGAGAAAGTTAAAGGTCCGGTTTGATAAATGAAAACTGAATTGTATTTTCCACCGTTTTTAATAGCCCAGAGAAAACCAAGTATCATGTTCCAAATATAATTCAGAATTTTTACCAGTTTGTTTATTTTATAACCTGGTATAAACTGAACTCTCGAAACAGGAACTTCATTAAGTACTTCATTTTGGAACAACCAGTTGCGATATCCGGGAAA
>CAIWMA010000049.1 GCA_903913645.1 uncultured Bacteroidales bacterium
AAGATCAGTCATGTAAACTTTCCCAAAGCTATAGAAAAGTTCCTCTCTGAGAACAGAAATAACCGTAAATAGTAAAGGGAGGAATTTATCGAGAAAGGTTGCATATGTCATTCGTCAATCTATACAAGTTTTTATAATTGACTATTAATCAATTCTTTACCATAATATAACAGTCCAAGCGAAATCATCAGACAAGGTATCAATCCTGACATTAATGCTTCATGTGGTCTTGTTAAAAAAACAGTGAATATTATATAAAAAATGTATCCGCTTCCAAATTTTATCATTCTTTCAATGTTACTCATCCTTTGCGTTTTGTAAACAATGAAGAACGGAATGAAAAAACTTAATAAAAATGCACCAATCCGACTATTTATGTTTGCTTCAGAGTCCTTGGTCAAATACCCTATTATCATCATCAAAATTAGGTTCAGAGCTAATAGAAAAGTTGCGTTAATAATTAAATTTATTACTATTTCCTTTCTACTCTGCTTTTCAATATTTACAAACTCATTTGAATTAATTTCAAGTACTTCACAAATCATACTTAATGTTTTCCCGCGGGGAACATTTTCATTATTTTCGATCCGTTGAATTGTTCGAAGATTCATCTTTGACATTTCAACTAACTCTTCTTGTGTTAGTCCTTTCGATTTTCTTACTTCGCTGATCTTTTTACCAATTATATTCATCCTGATATCATATTAAGTATTCGGTAAAGATATTTATAAATCCATCCTTTGGTAACGGTTTTTTTACGGCATTTATACGACAATCAGATAATACGGCTTACTGCGGTGAAAGAAATCATTTGTCTCAATTTTGTCAAACGGGAGTGCAAATCTGGTCTGTGCCATTAAATCCGGGTGAATTGTTAAGGAATTATATGATAATAATCAGATACTTACAATTATGTAGAACTATTGCTAAACCTAACATTTTGCTGACTTGTCAAATATACACTATAATTGCATAAATGAAATAACTAAGAAAATCTATTTTCGCTTCCCGGGCTTGTTTGTTTCAGAAAAATTGATAATTTTGCACTCCTCAAATATGGCGAGGTAGCTCAGTTGGTTAGAGCGTCGGATTCATAACCCGAAGGTCACGAGTTCAAATCTCGTCCTCGCTACTCCTTAAAGTTGAACAAATAAAAAGGCTTCCAGAACGGAAGCCTTTTTATTTAATATTTAAGCCTGAAATACAATAACAGATTTACAGCAAATCAGGCTATACCTTCAAAAATATCTTCTTTTTATATAGGAAATAAAGAAAAAGCCATTTTGCAGCTACAACGCATAATTCATAAAATGGGGCCTGGAAAGCTCCCATGTTCGTATAAAAACCATGGATAAAGATTTTCGCGATGATGCCAAAATCAAAAACGCCCTGCAACACATAAATAGTTATTGAATTCATCCCGATAACGGTAAATGGGAAAGCCCATTTTGTGTATCCTTTTACATCAATAATCCAATAAAACAGACAAAAACCCAGTATTGAAATTCCACAAGTTAACGATACAAAAGAGCCGGTCCACAGATATTTGTTTATCGGGTAAATAAAATTCCATAACAATGCAACCACAACCAGGATAGAACCACTGATAAGAAAGGTTCTGATTTTATCTTTATCCGAATCTTTCTTTATCAACCGGAAACCAATTAACGAACCTACCAGAACATTTACTGCCGCCGGGATATGGGTAATAAGGCCTTCGTTGTCACCATATGTATAACAACAAAAAGAACCGGGAAGAAATTGCTGATCAAGGTAGGCACTCAGGTTTCCCTGTGGTGTAAGGTTATAGGCACCAAACCCAGGAACAGGAACCAGCAGCAAAACCAACCAATACACCAGCGTAATTGCCACAGCCCAGATTATCAGTGACTTTTGCTTTACATTTAATATAATTATTGACGCAAACATATACGCTATGGCAATCCGGTGGAGAACACCGGTATAGCGCAAAGTTTCAAAGTTAAAGTCAAACAATCCATTATATACCATTCCTAACAAGTAAAGCAGGATAGTGCGCTTAAAAATATGGAGGTAGAGCGTTTTTTTTGTCTCACCCCTTTCCATCCGTTTACTGATTGAAAAAGGAAGGCTGAGGCCTACGATAAATAAGAATAAAGCAAAAATAATATCGTAGAAATGGAATCCAGCCCATGCAGGGTGATCGAGCTGCTTAGCCAGACTTAAAAAGAAGGGTGTTCCGAAAAATGTAAAAAGGGCTACAAAAAATGCATCGCCTCCTGTAATCCAGAACATATCGAATCCGCGCAATGCATCGATAGACTTTACCCGTGCTGATTTTGTTTTTTCTTCCATAAAAGTGATTCGGAATTTATTTGTAATAACATTAACTCCAATTTGCTTTGACGAAGATAGAAAAATCTGCTTTATACGCGTAAAAGATTTTAGTAAAGAAACTCCGCCCTAGTCATATTAATGAAAGAAGCTGCCCTTTTGAGGCAGCTTCCTTTATTGAAATATGTGATTTTATCTTGAATCAATTTTACAGTTGGACCTCATTAAGCAATAATTTCGAAAGTTTCGGCGTAAACCACTCCCCTTTCCTTTAATCCATCCAATAAGAACTTAACTATCGAAGCATCTTGTCCCAGGTATTCAGGAGCAGAAACGCCTTTACGGGTATACAAACCTTTGGATAAAAGCCTGGCAACAACGGTTGCAGTATATCCTGTTGTTCTGGCCATAGAATGAACACCGGTAACTGTATCAAGCCTGTCATATAAATCCCAGGTGTAGCGTTGCCTAACACCATCTTTCAAACCTTCGGTAATTACACGCATAATGGTAAGATCTTCTTCCCCTTTCTGAAGTTTCCATTTAGGGAATAGTAACCTGGCTGTAAAATCAAGCGGGCTGATCATTGTGCCGTTAATCAGGATTGGTTCTTTGTCGAAAAAACCTGTATCACGAAGAACGGCCATTTTTTCAATATGCCCTTTATACCTCAGGGTTTTTTCAATAAGGTAATCGCCTTTAATTGTGGTAGCCAGTGTACGCAAACCATCGCTGTTAAAAGCTTCCAGTGTTCCTATATTTGGAAAATCAATCAACTCAGGGTCAGACAGTGCTTCCCGTACTACTAACCTGCCTCCGTCGATATAACGGGCCGGGCGGGTATATTCCTCAATTACATCGATAGGTGAAAAAACCGCTTTGTATTCAAACGGCCAGGTTCGAACAACAGGCAAACCGCCAACATACGTAATTCCTTTTTCTAAAGTATCGAGCATTGAAGCACCGTAACCAATAAGCACATTGCTCATTCCGGGTGCTACACCAATATCACAAATTGCTGTAACATTCATTTCCTTTGCTTTGGCATCTAGTGCAAACATGTCTTCAGGGAAAAATGCTATATCTACAGCGTTTTTTCCACATTCGATTATCCTTTCCATGGTTCGGTAGCCCATGAAGCCTGGTACGGCACTGATAACCAGATCGTGTTGTTTCACCAACAATTTAAGCGCTTCGGCATCATCAAGGTCTGCCTGCGCAGTGGTTATACCTGCAATTCCAGTGAGCCTTGACAGTGCTTCTGAACTTCTGTCGGCCGATGTCACTTCAAATTCGCCATTTTTCGCAAGGTCCATAGCCATTGGGCCTCCAACTAAACCGGCACCTAAAACAAGTACTTTCATAAAACTAATTTTACTTCGTTAATATATTTATTGATATTAATATCTGGTTCTGAATTTTTAAAAATAACAAATCAATCCTAATTTATTTTAATTGGCCTTCAACAAAAAACGACCAATTCTGTGACTTTGCGATACAAGCACTCCAAGCATAACTAACAGCATTCCTGCAATTTTGAATGCGGTAAATTCTTCATTCAGGATAAAAAATGAAAACAATCCCGTAAAAACCGGTATCAGGTTTGTAAAAACATTGGCTTTTATCATACCCATTCCTTTAATAGCAATGATATAAAAAACATAAGCCAGTGTTGATGCGAAAACAGCCAGTTGAAGCATTGCCAGAATTGCTTCACGCGTTGGTACTATGGTGATGAAATGGTTGAAATCGAAGAAAAGGAAGAGTGGCAGGAAATAAATCGCCCCAATCAAATTCTGGTGTGTAATGATGGTAACCGGATTGTATTCGTGCGATATTTTCCGGATAATCACCGAATAAGCCACTGCTGAAAACACTGCAACAAACAAAAGTATAACACCTTTGGGAGAAGCGTTCAGTGAAAAATCAGGATTAATAAGCATAAGCAAAATACCTGCAAATGAAACTATAATGCCTGCAACAATATGTGGCGTAACCTTTTCTCCCACCATAAAATAGGCGGCAAAAGGGCTGAATAAAGGTATTGTAGCAATAATTACAGATGCTATTGTAGATGACACTATGGTAAGTCCGAAACTCTCGCCCAGGAAATAGCAGAAAGGCTGAGAAAATGAAAGTAATAAAAAGTATTTCAGGTGCTTGCGCTTGATGGTCTGCCACGATCTTGTTATCATCATAAAAAGTATCATCAGTGCCCCGGAAATGATAAGCCGAAGGAAAATGATCGTAATCGGATCATAGCATTTTACTACTATTTTGAACCAAACAAAGGATAAACCCCAGAACAGCATGGATAATACTGCAAAAAGGTAAATTTTAAATGCTTGGAACGGCATAAAGCTAAATTTGCTAAATTTTATGGTGCGAAGATAGTTCTTTAGTTATTCCGATTTCTTGCTTTTTTATTAAAAATATAGCTAAATGGACAAGTATTTACAGCTATTTTTGATAGTAAATCAGGATAAAGGATTTAGTTTTCGGATTTTCGCGGGAACCATCCAAAATGCTAAGCTTCAATTATACTAAGCTAAAATTACACTAAATTAGATTTCTGAGGAACAGAAGATATCTGTGCCATCCAAAAAAGGTATTACTTTTACTTCCGGATCAATCTCACTTAAATATTACTTTTCAAATGCGTTCAATACTCACCCGTACGGTATTACTTGTTTCGTTTGTCAGCTTTTTTACGGATATAGCCAGCGAAATGCTTTACCCTATTATGCCGGTATATTTACAATCCATAGGTTTTTCGGTGTTATTGATTGGAATACTGGAAGGAATGGCCGAAGCTACAGCTGGTTTAAGTAAAGGATATTTCGGTAATTTTTCGGATAAACTCGGCAGCCGTGTTCCGTTTGTACGTTGGGGTTATACGCTGAGTGCCATTTCAAAACCATTGATGGCATTATTCACATTTCCTTTATGGATATTTTTTGCCCGTACACTCGACAGGTTAGGTAAAGGCGTGCGAACCGGTGCCCGCGATGCCATGCTAAGTGACGAATCCACGAAAGAAAACAAGGGGAAAGTATTTGGCTTTCACCGCGCGCTCGATACAGCCGGGGCAGCCGTTGGCCCTTTTGCGGCACTGATATACCTGTACTTTTACCCGGCACAATACAAATGGCTTTTTATCATTGCAGTGCTTCCCGGAATAATAGCCATATTATTAACTTTTTTGTTGAAGGACAAGCACAATGTAACTCAAAAACAAAAATCACCTGGATTCTTTGCTTTTCTATCCTATTGGAAGGTATCGTCGAAACATTTCAAACTACTTGTCGCCGGATTGCTGATGTTCACACTATTCAACAGTTCAGACGCCTTTCTTCTGCTTTCTATTAAAAGCAAAGGCTTTTCTGATACGTATATGATAGGAATTTACATTTTCTACAACCTTATTTACGCGCTGCTTTCATTCCCGATCGGAATACTGGCAGATAAATTTGGCCTTGCCCGGACGCTGATCTTCGGTTTGCTGGTTTTTGCAGTAGTTTATTCATTGATGGGTTTTGCCATACTCTTGTGGCAATTTATTGTTATTTTTGGTTTTTATGCACTTTACGCAGCATCAACCGAAGGAATTTCGAAAGCGCTCATCAGTAACATAGCCAAAAAGAATAATACTGCAACTGCCATAGGTTTCTACACCAGTTTTGCAAGTATCTTTACTATGTTGGCCAGCAGCCTCGCAGGATTGTTATGGTACACGCTTGGCATGAAAACGATGTTTCTGATTTCAGGAGCAGGAGTACTTTGTGTGGCCGTTTATCTTGCAGTTGTTCAGCGTTTTGTTTTAAATAAAATATCGTCTGACAACACATAATGTTCCTCAAATACATTGATACTGGCTCTGCCTACCTTATTTTAAAAACGCCATTTTCAAATCCTCTAATTTTCAAATTCTCAAATTCTCCGTTCATTAAGCAATATTTAAGAATTCCAGATTGGATTTTTCCCATACAAACTGTAAGTTTGTAAAATGAAAATCAAATCACTCCCCTTATTTTTACTGCTGATTCTTACGCCTTTAGCTAATCTAGTTGCACAGATAGCCATCCCAAAAGGTTATTTTTCACCCCCACTTAACATTGGGCTTGCACTTACAGGTTCATTTTCGGAAGTTCGTCCGAATCATTTTCATTCAGGTATTGATTTCTCAGTGCAGAAAAAAGAAGGTTTACCCGTGTTTGCCGTTGCCGATGGTTTTATTTCACGGATCAAAGTGTCGCCTTTCGGGTTTGGTAATGCGCTATACATCGATCATCCCAACGGTTTTACTTCTGTTTACGGGCATATGAAAGGGTATAATGATACTATTACCGAATATGTGCGGGCAAATCAGTACAAACTGAAAAGCTTTGAAGTAGATCTTTTCCCGGCAAATAAAAAAGAGCATATTTACGTAAAGAAAGGTCAATTAATAGGTTACACAGGCAACTCCGGATCGTCTGGTGGCGCTCACCTTCATTTCGAACTTCGTAACACCAAAACTGAAAACATCATTAATCCTTTGCTTTTTGGTTTTAATTTACCTGATAATTACCCGCCGTATATCGATTTCATTAAAATTTATCCTGAAGATAACAATAGTTACATTGTGTCATCCAACGAAGTTACCCGTTTTAATGTTAAAAAATCAGGAAATAGCACATATCGACTGGCAACGAAAGATACACTTTCGCTTTGGGGTAATTTCAGTATTGGCGCACAGGCTTTTGATTTTAACCAGAATCTGAGCGATCGGAATGGATTTTACAGCATGAAGATGTTTGTTGATTCTGCTGAATTCTTTTCGTTGGTTTGCGACAGTTTTTCATTTGCCGAAAGCCGGTATGTGAATGCAACCATCGATTTTTCTGCCAATTATAATTTAGGCAGCAGGATTATAAAATCCAGGAAATTGCCGGGGAACCATCTGAGTTTCTTAAAATCGAATAAAGATGGAATCGTGTCATTTACAGATAACAAAGTTCATGAAATCAGTATTTTAGTAGCCGACGAATCGAATAATACGGTTAATCTCCGTTTCTGGGTTAAGCCTCAGAAACCTGCAGGATTTGTTCAAGTACCATCAATTCCTGAAGCCGATACTGCAGTGCAGTTCAAGTATAATAAGTTCAATAAATTTGAAACCAATGATTTAAAAGTTGAAATTACCCCGGGCTGTTTATACCAGGATATAAAATTCACATACAGGAAAAGACCCGGCAGCAAAGGAATGTTTTCGGAAATACACTATCTGCACGATCCGGAGGTCCCGATTCACAACAAAATCAAGGTTTCCATAAAAGCAACAGGCCTGCCGCAAAATCTGCAAAGCAAAGCTCTGCTGGTTCGTATTGACCGTGAGGGAGACCGCAGCCCGGCCGGAGGCAGTTACGAAAACGGATATGTAGAAACAAGTACAAATTTGTTTGATGGATATGCCATTGTTGTTGATACAATACCACCCATAATCAGGCCCTCATCAGAAAATGCTAAAAGCAAATCTAGCCTGAAGTTCACTGTTTCCGATAATTTTTCAGGAATAAGTACGTATAAAGGAGAAGTTAACGGGCAATGGGCTCTAGTTGAATGGGATCCGAAAAACAAATTGATGGTTTACAAATTTGATAAAGTAGCAAATCCAGGCAAAAACAAATTTTCCTTATTTCTAGAAGATGAAAAAGGAAATAAAACCTCGTATTCAACAACGTTTACCAAATAAAGCCTTACCTTTATCTATTCCTGAAGAAATCATCGGAAAACAATCTGATAAATATATTTCTCAAAATAAAAGGACTAAGACCCAAATCCCAAAACAACAATCGAATAACTATTGAATGACCACCCTCCAATACTCACACTATCTAAATTCATTCCTCACAATAGAACAACCAACGCTCCCCTGCCACGACACTTAATTCTCAAAATATAAACCTTAAAAACCCAAAAATTATGGCATTTCAACTTCCATCCTTACCGTATGCACCAGATGCATTAGAACCAGTGATCAGCGCCCGTACTATTGAATTTCATTATGGGAAGCATCACCAGACTTATGTTACAAAGCTCAATGGACTTGTAGCAGGAACAGATTTCGAGAATTCAACACTCGAACAGATTGTTCTGAAAGCAGAAGGCGGGATTTTCAACAACGCTGCACAGGTGTGGAACCATACTTTCTATTGGGAAGGTTTTTCTACACAACGTGGTACAACTCCATCGGGCAAACTTTTAGAAATGATCAACCGTGATTTTGATTCTTTCGATGCATTTAAAACCAAATTCAACGATGCTGCAGTAAACCAGTTTGGCTCAGGATGGGCATGGCTTGTTCAAAATGCTGACGGGAAACTGGCTATTGTTACCACAGGAAATGCAGCGAATCCAATGCGCGATGGGTTAAAACCAATTCTCACCTGCGATGTTTGGGAACATGCATATTATCTGGATTTCCAGAACCGTCGTCCGGATTACGTTAACGCTTTCTGGCAACTGGTCGACTGGAATTTAATCGCTAAAAGATTAGGTTAACAATCAAAAAAAATCTTATTAAAGCTGGCTAATCAGATAGCCGGCTTTTTTTACGCTTTCAATTACCAGTTCTGAAATATCTTCTGAAGCTTCAACCTCCAATACTTTATCCGGATTTTCGAGGTCGACCGACCATTTTTCAATTGTTTTCATGCTATCGAGTCCGGGGGTAATTGCCTTAATGCATCCGCCGCATTTCAGGCTTGTTTTAAATCTAAGTGTTTCCATAGTATTAAGATT
>CAIWMA010000050.1 GCA_903913645.1 uncultured Bacteroidales bacterium
ACCTCAAAAGAAGCCTACAACATCCTCAAAAATATCTATGCCTATTTTGACGGCTTAAGCCTTGATGATGACCTAAGAGAGTGTGTTCCAAATTTCCAAACTGCAAAAGCCATAGTTCTCTCATATTATATGTTAAATGACATTTTACTTGGCAAAGTGGTCAAAGATAAAGAAACCAATAAAGAGACCCACGAACTAGAAAATATGTTACAAATCTTAACCAACAATACTCCCTTTAAAGTTAACATCGAGGCACTTATAGCCAGTATAGAACAAGTAATTCCCCCGAATGATTTAGACAGCCTTATTGATGACAGCAGAGAAATCTTCAAAGAACAACTAAAACACCTGAGCACACTTTTTATTTGGTCCATGAGTAAAAGATAATTAGACCTTAGTCATAATTAGTTGTGCTAGAAAAATTATGAGTTTTCCGTAGTTTAGCGGCAGGTATCTTGTGAAAAGCGTAACTGTTGATTAGGTGATGGTGGAAATTTTGCGATTTTCTCCAGCGTAGCCAATTACGACTAAGGTCTATTATATTGACATAAACTTCCCTCAAACACTTTTAAAAGACTCTATCATATGCGAATTCCCATCGAAATAATACTTCTTATCACCTCTAACTTACCAGTTAAACAAGAAGAGGTATCTAAATCCCACGTTAACCAAAAAATTCCCATTTTTGGGTTATTAAACGCAAGTATATATGGTTCACAAATTTAGCGTTAACATGTTTCCAACACATTTGTGATAGTTATCATGAGACAACAACATCTCATATCTTGCAAACCATAATAAACAAACACTTGAAAGATAACATGATTAACTGTAGCAAATGTGGGAAAAAAATAGAGAACCCATCCAAAAACTCGAAAACTCCTTCTTCATTATTGAATTATACACCTGCGAAAAATGCCACACAACACACAAAGAAATAAATTATCAAAATTCCTTGTCTTCTTAAGATAGAAACTTGGCAAAACTTTTATTTCTCTTAGCGATCGCTAACTTTTTGAATTCACCATCTTTTTCCTAAAAGGTAACTTTCAAACCGAGTTAGCAGAAGCATCATTTAGAAAGTCAGACGGAAATTTCATGTGTATGAGTATGTGTTTGCATTTGTCTTTTGTACAGCCGCATAGAATTGAGTTTGAATCACCAATGCCCAAAGTTACCAGTTCACAAGAAGACTTACATTCTGCACATTGTTCCGCTCTAACTTTACCTTTAAAGATGTGTCCTTCAATTACTCGAGAACTCCATGCTTTCTCTTTGATATATGGAAAATTTATGATTTCAAGAGATTTATTCACAATCTACTCCCAAAAATTAATCTTTTGATACCTAATGGTTCTATTAGTTTATAGAATATAACTATGTGTGAGTGTAGTCAAACAACCACAAATACAGGCGTTAACTAACTTTTGTTACACCAAAAAACATCAGGCACTCAAAAATTTAATATAAAAAGAGGGATGACGAAAAGAGTCCATTTCATTTTCCCTCTAATTGTTTTTTGATAGCAGAGTATTCAATGCTATTTGTGTAACTTTGAACCCTTGCAACATGCTTCTGTTTTGGTAGTTCTCTACGTTATTGAAGCCCTAAGATTTCCGGGTTAGACTGACTCTTTCCCTCACTAAAACATAACCCGATAATCTATTTAAGAATTGTGGGTTTCCCCACAACATAGATTTTACGTGCTTTAGAGCTGTTTATTAACTATCGATTGGAAGAAAAATCACAAAAACAGAGATAACAGCTCATTTGGGCATTCGGAAGAGTTTTAACTAATTTCAGCCAATTCCTCACGTTAAAAAATCCCCAGTGTTGAAATATTAATTCTTGCTTCATAAACCTTAGCTATCTATTGAAACACTAGATTTTAGATCTAAATGAGAAAAAAAATAAGAGCCAAAGTTGCACTATAGTGGTTCCAATTCTTGATGATTATGAAGAAGATCTTGCTTCGCAGGTAGTTAGAGAAGGCTTATCCGAAGATTAAATTGCAAAACAAAACAAAAATCGCATGCGACCATTTATGGAGCAGTTATGATTCGCGACCAGAGACGACCTCGTCTGGTTTTAAGTAATTTTATTATTAGACCTTAGTCGTAATTGGCTACGCTGGAGAAAATCGCAAAATTTCTACCATTACCTAATCAACAGTTACGCTTTTCACAAGATACCCGCCACTAAACTACGAAAAAATCATAGTTTTTCTAGCACAA
>CAIWMA010000051.1 GCA_903913645.1 uncultured Bacteroidales bacterium
CCAAATATACAACATATTATATATGTATATGAAAATACGAATAATAATTTGAAATTTCAAGGGATTGAAGTGAGGGAAATACATCAAAACCTCTTGAAGACAACTCATTGGATTCAAAAACCAGTAGCTTTTTAATACAAAAGAAGCAGCCTTAAACTATAAATGTGTAGTTTACCGAAGATTCAGATTTGTCTTAATGATAATACCCGGTTTATTGTTCCCAGGTATTATTTCCCCGGTTAACGTCGGGATATACTTTGCCAGGGTCAATAGTAATACTTCGTATTTCCTTTGTTGTTTTTGTTTTAAAAACAAAACTGTTCTGGTATTCCCAAATCTCTACAGGAAAAATTTCAACGCTCTTTTGTCCATCGGAAGTTATAATCTCAACCACCATTGGCATAGCAGCTTTTTCCAGATTTGTAATAGTTATTAGGGCACCTTCAGCAGGTTTATTATTTACATACTTCATCCCGGTAATTGCCTGATCTAGTTTGTAATTTTCCATGATCATGGCTTTCCAGAACCAGGTAAGGTCTTCACCAGTTGAATTGTTTATATTGTTGAAAAAATCCCATGGTGTTGGGTGTTTGAATGCCCAGTCGTGCGTATATTTTGTAAACGCAAAATCAAATCTTTCGGCACCGATTACCTGGTTTCTCAATAGGTTAAGGAGGAATGCAGTTTTGAGGTATTGGGTTTTCCACATCACATCACCATTCATGCCGTCGGGTCGTGTCATAACCGGCATTAAACTATCGGAAAAATAACGTTCGAACGGAAGCTCTTCGGCCATATACCCTTTGAATTCGCCATGATTGAACGAAGATTCAGCCATATTATCAATAAAAACATTTACTCCTTCATCCATCCATGCATATTTGCGTTCATTGCTGCCCACAATCATCGGAAACCAGGTATGCCCCAGTTCATGTTTTACCACGCTCCAGAATGAATTTCCCGTATCGGATTCGGAACAAAACACTATGCCCGGATATTCCATTCCATCTACGTTTGATGCCACATTTACAGCGCAGGGATAAGGGTATTCATACCATTGCTTTGAAAAGTATTCGATGGAGAATTTGACGTATTCACACGAACGTTCCCAGCCATTCGGCTGTTTCGACTCAACCGGGTATACGGAAATGCCAAATGCTTTCTTCCCGCTGGGAAGGTTTATCCGGATTCCTTCCCACACGAATGATTTTGAGGCAGTCCAGGCAAAATCCCTTGAATTGGAAATCTTATATTTCCATGTACAGTTTGGTTTTGAAGGCCTTGAAGCCTTGTTAGTTACGTCCTGGGAAGCCCGGATAGTTACTTTTTGTTCACTGTTGTGAGCCTGGGTCCATCTTTTTAGTTGCGGTGCTGTCATTACTTCTTCAGGATTCAACAATTCCCCCGAAGCTTCTACGATATAGGCAGAAGGCAAAGTCAGATTTACAAGATAGTCGCCATATTCAAGGTAAAATTCTCCCTGGCCTAAATACGGCAGGGTGTTCCATCCTTCGATGTCGTCGAACACACACAACCGTGGATACCATTGCGCAATGGAATAAATAGCGCCGTTTTTTGTAAATAAAATATCTGTCCTGTTCGCACTGAAACTGCTGTAAAAATATTCCGGAATGGTATAGCTATATTTAATTGAAAAACTGAGCTTTTTCCCTGATGGCAACGGCTCTGGTAAAAACAGTTGCATTCGGGTATCCGTAACCAGGTAAGTAGTATCGGAATTTACAGCTTGATTATTGGCGCCCTTAATAATCTTTACTTCCTCTATCCGGTACCCGCCGACAAATTTCCTTTTCGATTTGGTACTAAGACTATCCGTAGTAAGCTGCGAATCCAGTGCTCTTGAATGTTCCCTGAACGCGTTCTGATCCAGTTGCAGCCATAAATAGGACAAAGCCTTAGGGCTGTTATTGGTGTACGTAATAGTCACAGTTCCACTGATACTGTTCTGAGTATCATCCAGGGCAGCATCGATAACATAATCGGCTCGATTTTGCCAGTAAGCATCCCCGGGTTCTCCGCTGGCACTGCGATACGGATTGCCTGGAGGAAATATTGGAATGGCAGGAAACAGATCAGCCGGGTTGTATTTGGATACGGACTGATTCTGACTTATTAAATTGTTGGAAATGGTTATTCCCAAAAAGAAAAGTATAAGATATTTCATAATTGCCGGCATTTGAACATACTTTATTAGAGCATAAAAACCCACGTATAAGTTAATTCCAGATTTGATCCAATTCCTTGAAATCAGCTAACTCAAAGGTAATATAAATGTGTAGAAAGATAAAAGCAAAACTGTGTTAAAACAATATTGCAGTTATTTGTTAAATATTAGCAGTATAAGTTATAGTTTTATGCCCTAAAGCCGTCCGTATGACACCTTTATTAATAATTTCCTCTACGCTGATCACTTTGGCGCTTATCTTTTATTCACTGGGCGTATGGTCCGAAAAAATCTCCAGGTATCTTAATGCCTGGCACATTGCAGCATTCTGGACCGGTTTCATGTTCGATGTTTCGGGTACCTATTTTATGAGCAGGTTAGCAACAGAACCGTTCAACCTGATGGCACTGCATACACTTACCGGGCAGATTGCGCTTTGGCTTATGCTGGCTCATGCCATCTGGGCAACAATTGTAGTGCGGAGGGGAAGTGAAAATGCGCGAACCGGATTTCACCGCTATAGCTTAATTGTTTGGCTTATCTGGTTAGTTCCCTATCTGGGAGGAATGTATATGGGAATGACGAAGTAGTTGCAGCGTAGGTTGAGTTATGGCCGGGAATAGAGACAATCACCGATCTTATTGCAACTGATCTTCCCTCACAGTACTTAATGAACAAGATGACGCATTCCTGTTTTTAGCCGCCCAACCAATCATTGCATCCAGCACGGGGCGCAATTCTTTACCTGAATCTGTAAGGCTGTATTCTACAAATGGCGGTATAACCGGAAGGGCTTTGCGTTGAACAAGGTTATCGGCTTCGAGCTGCTTTAAATGCTGGATCAGCATTTTCTCGGTGATGGCCGGAATCAGTTTTTTCAGTTCACTGTAACGCTTTGTGCCGCTAAGCAGGTTATAGATAATAATAGGTTTCCAGCGGCCACCAATTTTTTCAAGTGTATAAGTAACCGGGCATTTTGAAAGGGCATTTTTGCGGTTGTCCTGGTTGGTGGAGGTTTCTTTAATTTTTGTCATGTGTACACACTTTGGGGTAAGTACTTGTATAAAAGTAAGTGCAAATATACCTTTGTTCCGTCAAATAAAAACAAAAATATGAAAATTATAGTAACAGGATCTTTAGGACATATTAGCAAGCCGCTTGTAGAAAAGTTAACATCTGCAAAACACAATGTCACCGTTATCAGCAGCAATGCCGAAAGGAAATCAGAAATTGAAGCGTTGGGTGCTACAGCAGCCATTGGATCAGTAAGCGACTTAGCTTTTCTCACTGAAACTTTTAAAGGAGCGGATGCCGTTTACACCATGGTTCCGCCAACTTTCAGCGCAAGTGACTGGAAACAGCACATTGCAGGTATTGGTGAATTATATGCTCAGGCAATAGCTGCAGCCGGAGTAAAAAATGTTGTAAACTTAAGCAGTATGGGTGCACATATGCCCGAAGGTTGCGGACCGGTAAGTGGTTTGTATTATGTTGAACAGGCGTTGAACGCTCTCGAAGGCGTGAATGTAAAGCACCTTCGCCCGGGGTTTTTCTATTACAATTTCCTGGCTAACATAGGAATGATAAAACACATGGGGATAATAGGGGGCAACTATGGCGAAAGTGCAAAACTGGTACTTGCTAATCCTGCCGATATTGCGGATGCAGCTGCCGAGGAATTAATAAACCTCTCGTTCACAGGGAAAAGCATACGTTATATAGCAAGTGATGAGAAAACAACGGATGAAGTAGCATCAATTTTAGGAAAAGCAATTGGGAAAACAGAGTTGAAATGGATAAACTTTACTGATGAGGATACCGTGGGAGGCATGCTTCAGAATGGCGTACCCATAGATATTGCTCAGAATTATGCTGAAATGGGTGCAGCTATGCGAAGTGGCGAAATGGCATCAGAATACAGCCGTCCGGCTACCTTTGGCAAGACAAAATTCGAAGCATTTGCACCCGTATTTGCAGCTGCGTTTGCACAATAACAGGCTAATAGAACATAAAGGGAAAAGGAGCTCTGCTCCTTTTTTTTATGCCGGTTGGATGTGAGACAAATGGATGCGGTACAATTCACGAATACGGCAATTATCCTAATGAATACAAATGGTGAGACAAATCAGCGGAAAGATAAACTTTTCGTCAGATTCATTGTTATTACACATCTTTATTAATAGGGATTCTCATTTAAATGAATTGAGAAATTCCTGCTTGAGCAATTTAAATTTTAATACAAGTAAAAATATATGAAAGTAGTTATTTTCGGTGCCAATGGTAAAACCGGTATTCTTCTCACTGAACAGGCGTTAGCCAAAGGCCACCAGGTTACAGCGTATATACGTAGAGCGGGAGCATTGGCACTTGATCATTCCAATCTCAAAATAATAATCGGGAATCTGAATGACACCATCAAGCTGAAGGAAGCAATTTCAGGAGCCGAAGCTTGTATTTCGGTACTTGGGGGCGGTTCGTTAACAAAACATTCACCAGAAATTATAACAGGGATTGATACTATTATAAACATAATGGAGCAGGAAAGCGTTAATCGTGTTGTTTACCTTTCGAGTATAGGAGCTGGCGAAAGCAGGTATTTAATGGGTCCAGTTATTCGATTTTTAATAGCAGGTATTATGCTTCGGGTTCCACTTGCTGATCATACCAGCAATGAGCAGCGAATTGCCAAAAGCAAGCTGAAATGGACGTTAGTACGACCGGGAGGCTTAACCGACGGGCCTGAAACAGGACGATTAAAATATGGAAGTGATATAACAATACTGAAAGGTAGTCCCCGGATTTCGAGGGCCAATGTTGCTTCATTTATGATAGAACAACTTACAGACACGGGTTATATTAATACCGGTGTGTGGCTTTATGGATAACCGGAATAGCTGGCCGAAGCTAAATTACTGAGAAAATACTGAAATGACAGAATGAAAATCATTTGCCACCTTCGACAGGAATTGTAAAATAAAAAGTTGCACCCGAGCCTGGATCACTTTCAACCCAAATGGTGCCGCCAAGCATTTCAACATAAGCTTTGGTGATTGATAATCCCAGACCAGCGCCATCGTATATTTTGGATAATGAGTTATCGGCTTGCGTAAAACGACCGAAAATTGCGTTTTGTTTATCTTTTTCAATTCCAATCCCACTATCTTTCACATAATACTCAATATATTTACCTTTAGGTACATAGCCTATCTCAACCGAACCTTTTTTAGTGTACTTAATAGAATTTTTAAGCAACTGGATTAAAATTGTATCAAGTTTTTCCCGATCTGTTCGTATGTGTGATTCTTCTGCCTCTGTACTTATACTAATTTTCAGATGAATTCCTTTCTTATCAGCTTCGGGTTTAAAAATGGCATACATGCTGTCCAATTGACCGTCGATATTTACCAGTGAAAGGTTTATCTCAGTCTGACCAGATTCAATTCTTGATATTTCGATCAGGTCGGTAATGGTATTGAGCATGCGGGCACTGCTTTTCTCAATAATAGTGATGTATTCCTGCATTTGTTCCGTGGAAAGCGAAGCCGTTTTAAGCATATCGGCAAATCCAAGTATCCCGTGCATAGGCGTGCGGATTTCATGCGCAATGTTCGATAGGAAAGCGGATTTCAATTTATCGCTTTCTTCAGCTTTTTGTTTTGCTAGCTCAAGAGTTTTCCTTTGGTTGAAATAGTCCTCGAACAGCACACCGATATAGCTGAATTCTCCTGCTGACTGTTGGAGTTTTTTAATCGAATTACTGTTTTCCGATTCCAGTATCTGTGTAATTAAATTCAGCGGCTGGTATATCCATAGCCGGGCATAAACGAGATATGCGATCATACCCAGTAAAAAGGAAATTACTGTAATCAAAAGCAGTGATTTGGAAGTCTTGAAATTAAGATTAAACTCGCGGGTAAAAACGATGTGTGAAACCGTTTTGTCATCAGCAGAGGACAGATTTTTCGAAACAGAGAGGATATTGTGGTCAATGTTATACTTTTGATCAGGTATTTCTTGAAAATCAACCTTTGAGCTGGTTATTTTGCTTAATTTGGTTTTAAACGACTGATCCCATAACCGTGCAAGAAATACATACCCGGAGGGTTCTGTTTTATTATGATAACGGTCGAAAGTCGGGTGAATAGATGCGGCACTTATTTCAACCAGTCCTTCGGTGGTTACCAGGAAAAAATTTGAAAACCGAAGCTCTTTCATTGCCGATACTGCATTTTGTGGTATGAACCTTCGGGATAGAATTTTCAGAGACGATGTTTCGCTTATAATATTGAATGACGTATCGTAAACGCATATGTAATCAACCTTTAAACTATTGATTGCTCCTATAATATGTTCATTGTACCATTTTGTGCTTCGGCTTTTTGTGAATTCCACCAGGTCATCGGAAGAGGTATAATCGTTAGCAGCAATGCGCATGGATTCGGAGTTCAGGTCGAGTAACGATTCCACTTCATTATAAAATTGGTGCTGAGCCGAATCGAACACCTGTTTCTCCTGTATTAGAGTATAAAAATACATAGATGTAAAAAGCACCAGGAATATGATCGCCGATATAGAAAGCAATAAAATTACCCTCTCATATATAGTTTTAAGCTTTATCATATATTATGTTTTTAGTCGTAAGGGCTCTTCTCAATATAAAATACTCACTATACAGCACATAAACACCAACAAATATAACTAAAATACGTTTGATGACATTTTCTAAACGTGGAAATTAATACAATATTTTATTCATTTCGGAGCGATTGTAACAACGTTTTCCTTAATGATAATTTTATCGGGAAATAAATCCATGCTAATCCGTTAAGGAATATCACCATCAGGATAAACAGCAAATATGTGGATGGGAGCTGGAATGCTTGTGAAAAGAAGGATGGCAGGATACCGGCGAAGGCAGCAATTATACCAATTCCAAGGCCGGTAAGCAGAATAAAAAGGTTTTCGCTGAAAAGAAGTTTCATGATATAGGAATAGCTGAATCCAAGGGCCTTGTAGAGCGCAATTTCCTGTTTCCGTTCAGCCATGTTTCGGAGCAATACAATTCCAAGCCCGATGGTGCCCAGAATGATCCCGAGTCCTCCCAGCAGCATAAAAACTGACAGATACGTATTTTCGACTGTATTAAATTGAGCCAGTCGCTCCGAAGCTGGTGTTACCGTCATGCCATAATCCTGGAAAAGATAGGAAAGCCGCTCTGATATTTTGGAACGTTTTGTAAACGCACCATCTATAAGCATCAGCTTCGATCCGCCGACCGAAGGAAAATAGTGCCTGAAAAGATTTGCCGAAACCAGTACATTGCCCTGGAAAACCGAGTTGTCCAGTCCCCCCATGAGCTTTACTTTAAGCGTCTTTCCCCTTTCATCTTTATATAATAAGGTATCTCCGATCTTTTTATGTAAACCCCATTGAATAACCGTTTGATCTGCAAAGCCTGGAATTATACCGCTTGCAATGGGTTTGTTTAATGATAACCAGGGATGTTTTTCGTTGACTGACGGATCAAGTTCTAAAAAGCCGAACGAATGTTGCTGATCGAAAGATTCAGGATTTACGCCAAGTATTGGTGGTTGCGAAACCTGGTTCAGATTCAGGCAGCTGGCATCGTTGCCATCGAGGCGGAGCATTTGCAGGTATCGGATGTCCTGGAGGGCCGATTCATCGTTTAGACCGTATTTCTCTTTTCCTTCGGGTGAATTCAGGTCATACAAAACGGGAACCGTTGATTCTGCCCAGAAAAGGAAACCGCCCGTACCACTCTGCCTGGTATTTTCAGTGCCATAATATGTTTTCCGGTTGGCCCCGGTAATGATTACCGAAAATGTACCAATGGACAATAATGCAATTGCTGTTACGGTACGCCGCCTTTTGAGGCTTACATTCCAGAGAATCATGGTGAAAAAGCCCGGAAGAGTATTCCTTGTTTTTTGATCAGCATGTAAAAGTGCGCCATACAGTGAGGCAATGCAAGAAACAAGTATCAATCCTCCGGCCGAAAGAAAAACTTCGGATTGTTCAGTATGGTTTGTAAAAATCAAATATAGGATAAGCGCAAAAGAGGTTAAGAAAAACAGGGCAGCGATGCTGAGGCTGATTCTTTTTCTTGACAAATTCCCTGCCGGCGCAGAGATTTCAATTCCTTTTACCATAACAGATATATGATTGCGTAGATTCCACCACAATACAACAAGGAGTGTTAGCAAAGCTGTTATTGAACCCGATGCGAATCCTATAATCAGGCTTATTGGCTGAAGATGCACTTGCAAAAGGGAAGTATTAACAGCACCCTGCCATAAAGTGTTGAGGCCGAGTAACAGAACTTTGTTGTAAAATATGCCCGAAACAGTTCCCAGCAAACTACCTGTAATAACTACAAGTGTTGCTTCCGAAAGCAGAATCTGCATTACCTGGTTTTTACGGAATCCAATTGTAGTCAGGATTGCCGTTTCGGCCATCCGTTTCTGCGCATGCAGCGAAAACAGCAACGCCAGAAGAATCAAAGCAGCTGTAATAATGAAAAAACTAAGGCTAAGGAATAATCCGCCAAAATCGGTTGAATTAGCTGCTGCTACTTTCCCTTCGATATAAACATCCTCTGCCTTCAATCCGTTTTCCTGAGGATTGAGGTTATCTATCAAATTGCTTTTATATACAGGCAGGGTATTGTTGTTCGCGCTAAACCTGTAGGCTGTGGCATCACCAAAGGCATTATCCCAAAGTTGCCTGCCTGCGGCAAAAGATATAAAAGCTTTGGGTGTTCCACGATAGTCCTTCCAGAATTTTTCGTCCTTATCTCTTATCTTATCTAGGTTTACAGGAGCGCCGGTTTCCCAGTCGCGGCAGTTTCCTGCATCCGACATGCCGGGGAAATCGGGCATTAAAGTCCGGTCAAATAAAGGATCTGTAATGGGTAAAATCATTTTTACGCAGAAGCGGGTACTGTCTTCCACCAGTTTCCGGAAAAATCCCATTTTGAAATACCGTAAAGTGATTGAATCACCGGGTTTTACCAATAAGTCACGGGCAAGCCAATCGCTGATGATAATCTCCCGGTTTGATAATTGTTGTCCTGGGAATATGGAGTCTTTTGCTGTTACAAATGAATAGGGTGTAGCGTTCCCGTTTGCCGAAATGGCATTAACAAGGTATGTGAGCACAGGTATTGCCCCCGGAATACTTTTTTCAATTTCTTTTACAGTGTGATCATCAATAAATATTTTATCGGATCGGATTTCATAGTCTCCGTTTCCGGATAAATTCCTGAATTCAAGCCCGGCATCCTCCACTTTCCAGCAGATACGAAGCAGAGAATCCAGTTTTGAAACGGAAAGGGCTTTGCTTTTCGTATCAGCGATCAATAACACATTGGCATTTCCGGTCAGTTCAACTTTATGCGATAGTGCTGCCAGGTTGATAAAAATATTGAATGGTGCCAATTGGTTGCTTTTCAGACTGAATCTCCCCATTTTCTGATCGTCAGCAATTGCAGAAACCTTTAGCCTGAATGTTGTGAGCGGCTCTTTTTCCGAAACGAAAGGAGCATTATCCGGAGCTTTATCCTGTTTTCGTATTTTAAGGATGAATTCATCTCCCGGTTTCAAATTCAGCTTTTCGGCCACATTAAAGCTGAGTATGGCTTCTTCGTTACCTGGTTTCTTTGCAGGGGAATCCCATAAGTTCAAAAACCTTTCATCAATACCAAGAACCTCAACTCGGTTAAGCTGAACATTCCTATCAGTATTTACAGCAATGCCTTCGAGCTGTAGCAATGGAACGACAATAGTTTTAGCCCGTGCTGCCAATTCGGTGGCTAGCTGCTGCCTGAAAAACCGTTCGCCCGACTGAATTGCAAACCGGGTCTTACCTAGCCTTGTTTCCGTCAGCTTCCAAAGGCTGTACTTCACCGAATCGCCAACCACCAAAGCCCCAGTAAGCACCGCTGTGCTGATAACTGTACCAGCCAGGATAGCAAGCCAGGCTTTCCTGTAGTATTTAAGGTTGCGGAGGACCAGGGAGAAGTAGGACATGGAAAACAGGAGGGGTTAGGAATTGGGTTTTAGGATTTTAAAAGTCAAAAAGCAAAGATAAAAATGTAAAGGACAAAGTGAAGGGTAGCAACAAAAACGGATTTTCCATTTTCTATTTACTTATTACTAACCGGCCCTCTCTAAGCAGGTATATCTTGTCCATTTTAGCCGCCAGTTCCATGGAATGAGTAACGATAACCATGGCAACATTTTGTTCCCGGTTAAGTTCGGCAAGCAAAGCTGCCAGTTTTTCGGCATTGGAAGCATCGAGTGAGCCGGTCGGCTCGTCAGCGAGCAATAACTGTGGCTTATTTATAAGTGCTCGGATTATGGCCGTGCGCTGGCATTCACCTACCGACAACTGCGAAGGATACTGATGCATCTGGCCTGACAATCCGACCCGGTCAATAAGTTTTAAAGCCCGTTCCTTGGCAGCAGCTGCCAGTTTCGTTTTATCTTTATGAGGAAGATGAGGAAGCATTACGTTTTCGAAAAGTGTAAGCTGGGGCAGCAAATGGTGCATCTGGAAAACAAAACCAATTAGAGTATTCCGGATTTCAGCCAGTTTTGTTTCCGGCATTATTTCAATTAAATCACCATTGAGCAGAACTTTTCCTGATGAGGGTTGGTCGAGCGTACCAAGTATATTGAGCAAAGTGCTTTTACCTGAACCCGATGGGCCGACAATGGCAATCCTTTCATTTTCGGCAATCTGCAACGAAATTTCACTGAGAACCTGGTTCCTGACAGAAGAACCGGGTTGTTGGTAATATTTGGTGACATTCTGTAGTTCCGCTAGCATAAACTTATTGGTTATTATCTGTGTAAAAATAGGATTTTATATTCAATAAGTCAGAAACGGCTTTGAAAACGCACCTTTATCCTAAAATTAGGAATTTTTTTGTGAAACAGGTAAAAAAATGATTTAGAATAAAGGTTTAGTTCTAACAGAAGGCAATAAAATGCTTTTTCGGAATTTAATATGGTTTAACATGCCCACCCACAGTGCTGGAAACGGGGAAAGAGAGTCTAGAATATTTCTATTTCAATAATTGCAGCCAACCATAAAAAAACCATAAAAAAAATAAAAACACCTAAAAAATGGGGGGTATAATGTTAAAAAACTATTAATAATAAAAAAAAGATTTAAAAAAATGGGGGTATATCAAAATAAAGTGTAATTTTGTTGCCGGAAGTATAAATAAGAAACGAATTTTCGCTAACCCTTAAATTGATGAATTATGAAAAACATTAACAGATCACGAGCGGCATTTATCACTTTATGCTTGATTATTACTTTTGTAAACGTAAAAGGACAAACAAGTGAAACAACAGTTGCATCTCCGCCTGCATCTTCAATTAAAGTTACTGCCGAACTAGTTAGCTCTTATGTATGGAGAGGTTCTATGGCGACAGCAAGCGCAACACCTAATATCCAACCGACATTATCATATGTAAAAGGAAATTTTGAAATCGGCGCCTGGGGGTCTACTGATTTTCAAGGAAGTTACAAAGAAGTTGACCCGTATGTTTCATATACGGCAGGCAAGCTCAAGTTTACTCTTACAGATTATAACTGGAATTTTAACCATGCAAATTATTTCAACTACAAAAACAGTGAGACAGGTCATATGTTCGAAGGAGCCATTGGTTATACAGGATCTGAGTCACTCCCAATAAGTGTTTCATTGAACACAATGTTTTATGGATACGATAAAAAACCAGGCGACACCACAAAACAGGCCTTCTCAACATATATCGAATTGGGATATACTAAAGGTCCGGCATCATTCTTTTTCGGATTTACTCCCTGGACTGGTTTTTATAATAATTATGGGAACACATCTTTTGATGCTACAGCAAGCAAAAAATCATTCTCGATTGTGAATATAGGAACAACATTAACACGATCAGTCAAAATCACTGATTCCTTTTCACTGCCGCTCAGGGCAACTTTAGTTATAAACCCTGCTGCATCTTATGCTAAAGCTGATTTTGTTCACCTGGTTTTTGGAATTACATTCTAAAGTTACAGAAATCGTATATTAATGAGTGATTAATATTTTGTCAATATTACTTGTCAAAATTCCTTGGGAAAGTATTCCCATAAATAGCAACTGAATGTCTAATTTTTTAAAAAAGTGAAATATGGACTACACAACATTTAACCCCCGAAGGGGTCAGTTCCTCGCCCGTATAAGCGAAAACATATCGAAACCCAAGAACTGGAAACTTGGTCTTACAATTCTGGCCGGCAAAATGATTGGTCTGCTGGTGGTTGTGTTTATTATTATGATTTTACCCGGGATTATAGGTACATCAGCCATGGCTGCAGCAGATACGTATACGCCCCATGAAACATCGGTTATTAACACAATTAATACACTTTGGACCCTTGTAGCTGCTTTCCTCGTATTCGGTATGCAGGCTGGTTTTGTTATGCTTGAGGCTGGTTTTGCCCGTAAGCGCGAAGCTGTTAACATATTGGTAGAATGTATTTTAGACACAGCAATTTGTGGTATTTCCTTCTATGCAATTGGTTATGCCTTCATGTTCAGTACAGGTAATGGTTTTATAGGGTACCATTGGTTTTTCTTACAAGGTGTTCCTGATACATATGGGTCAACAGGCGTAGCCATTTTGGCACACTGGATTTTCCAGTACGCTTTTGCTGATACAGCTTCAACTATTACATCAGGTGCTATGATTGGCCGTACCAGCTTCCGTGGCGATATCCTTTACAGTATTGGAGTTACAGCTTTTATCTATCCTATCATTGGTCACTGGGCATGGGGTCCCGACGGTTTCCTGGCATTAATGGGAACACCAGGTAATTTCCTGCCATCCCTAGGACAAGGATTCCGTGACTTTGCCGGATCAACAGTTGTACATACAATTGGAGGAGTGGTTTCATTGGCTGGCGCAATCGTTTTAGGACCTCGTATAGGGCGGGTCTTTTACCGCGACGACAGGCAAAAAGGCGGATTACCCGCAGCACACAACCTGCCACTGGCAGCAGTCGGAGCTTTTTTACTCTGGTTTGGCTGGTACGGGTTTAACCCGGGAAGCACACTTTCTGCCATGGATTTCCAGGGAATTGGAAGAATAGCCGCAAATACCACATTGGCTGCATGTGCCGGATCCTTAACAGCATTGTGCTTTGCACTATGGTTTGGGCCTTTTAAAGGGAAGTTTGATACTGGATTTGCTATAAACGGTATGTTAGCCGGTCTTGTAGCAATTACCGCCCCATGTTACTGGGTTTCTCCACTAGGATCGATTATCCTTGGAGGTGTTGCAGGAATGATTGTATTCGGAGGAATTTACTTGTTGGAGCATCTGCGTATTGATGATCCCGTAGGTGCAGTTTCGGTGCATGGATTTAATGGTATCTGGGGCACTTTGTCATTAGGTTTGTTTGCTAGCGGCCAATACGGGTTTACAGGCCCTCTAGGCGCTGATAATACTGCACCTGTAACAGGTCTGTTTTACGGAGGTGGCTGGGATGTTCTTAAAGCACAAGCAATAGGAAGTTTTACAATTACGGCCGCAACATTTATTATTTCCATGGGTCTGATGTGGGCTGTAATGAAATTGCCTTACCCATATAAGCTTCGTGTTGAACCAGAAGGTGAAACCGGACCTGGTGGTATTGATGTTTGGGAACATGGTGCTGAAGCTTATCATGATTAATTTCGCAACCACTTGCCAAATGTTTTTATAACTTTGAGTCAAAGTTGGTGTTTCAGAACTCGGGCATATTGCCTTGAAATACTTAAACTCATTGTTCAAAAAAATAAAAATCTTTAAAATTAATTACCATGAAAAAAATAGAAGCAATTATAAGAGTTTCCAAGTTCCAGGAAGTTAAAGAAGCGTTGCATGCCATTGATATTGATTTTTTCTCCTATTGGGACACTATCGGAGTTGGAAATGAAAAGAAAAGAAAAGGTTCATACCGTGGATCTTCGGATGATACCGAGTTTATTTCCCGCCGCACACTTTCGATAGTTGTACGTGACATTAACGTGAAAAAAACGGTTGAGTGTTTGCTTGATACAGCTTATACAGGAGCAGTTGGTGACGGAAAAATTTTCGTGTCGCCGGTTGATGAATCGTACCGGATCCGTACCAGGGAAAAAGGAGATGAATCTTTATATATCAAAGATTAAACAACACTGGTTTTACAGAATAAGGATATAAAACAACTAACCAAACTATATCTTCAAGATCGCTCCGGAGAAATCCGGGGCGGTTTTTTTATATCAAACCTGTTGTAAAGGGTATTATATAATATGATATAGCAGCGTTTTCTCTAGATAAATGTTTTGTAAATATCCACCATTTGTGAGCTAAGTTTCGCGCAATCGAAATGATCCTCAACTGCTTTTCTTCCTGCAAGGCTCATTGTTTCGAGTTTTTCCGGATCGAGAAGAACTTCTGCAAGTTTATCTGCCAAAGCTGAAGCTGTGTTGGGCTTATAAATTACTCCACCGCCGGTTGCCTTAATTATTTCAGGGAAAGCGCCAAGTTCGGGCTGAACCAACGGAACTCCGGAAGCCAAAGCTTCAAGTTGGTATAAGCCGAATGCTTCTCCGTTTAATACCGGAACAGATAACAAGGTTGTTGACTTAAAGAAATTCTGAAGTGCCGAAGGTGTGAAATCAGGGGCTATTTCGAAATCTGATTCAATATTATTCTGTTTTAACTTATTGATCTGCTTGTGAATAAACTTTGTATCATCCCCAGTTTGGCCACCCGTAGCTTTTAGTTTCACATTTTTGAAGGCAGGATTTTTTTTCAGAAGAATAAACGCATCTATTAGCACTTCAAAACCATTTTCTTCGCAAATCCTCGAAACATATCCGATTGCCTGCGGATCGCTTGCCGGTTTGGAATACAAATATGCATCAGGATTAACCCCAACATGTAGCACATGCAGTTTTTCATCCGGAATAGACATTTTTTTCTGCATTACACATGCAAAGAAATCGCTCACGGCGATAAAAGCATCAACATCCTTGCCTTTATCAGCCAATAGCTGCCACATTTTTTCGCGCTGATCCTCGTGCATGGCATCCACCCACACATCTTCATCCTGAAGTGAACAAACTACAGGAACCTTCACTTCATCTCGGACTTTTTTTGCCATGCCAAGCAACAATGCATTCGATATGTGGACAACATCCGGTTTTTCGTGGTATTTCAAAAAATCGACCAATTGCTGAAGTTCCTTACTTTGGTGACCTTCTGCTCCAAGAAGCATGGATTCCGTAAGATCTTCGAGCCCGGAAGCACGTGTGGAACCTGATTTTTTGGCAGCAAATTTTAATACTGCTGATGAATCCATCAATTTCTCAAACCATTTGGGCATATGCCTGAAAACAGGGAATTGTTTCAGGTAAATATTTACAGCTCCGTAAAAAACCGGGATTTCGTCGTTGCTATTCTCTCCGTTCATGGTGAGCGGAAGATACATAGGCAGCGTAATGGCATCATGGCCGGCTTTTTTAAATGAAGCTACAACGCCGCTGTCGCGAAGACAGTTACCGCAGTAAAAGGTTCCACCAAAACCGGGAACGATATGGACAATTTTCATTTTTATTTATTTAAACACAAGGACGCAAAGTTTTATGCAAAGAATTTTAGTTTTAGATGATTAACGTAGTTTTTAAGATTCTGCTTTTCTTCGCGCACTTTGCTTTTTCTTTGCGCCATTGCGGTGAAACTTATTTTCCGAACGCATAAACTTTTCCATCACCTGCACCCACAACAATCATTTTACCGGTTACTGCAGGGGTTCCAGTGATGGCACTACCAATTTCGTATTTCCAGGTTTCGCTGCCAGTTGTTATATCAAGAAAACGGAGCCTTCCGTCGGCAGAAGTTACAACCACAAAATTACCAGTGATAACGGGCGAAGCATCCACTTTGTTTAAAGCTTTGAATTTCCAGAGCATTTTTCCATTCCGGGTATCGTAACAATACACGATTTTGTTTTGTGAGCCTGTGATCACTTGGTTTCCTGAAATGGCAGGAGAAGCAAGGAATGGTCCGCCGCCTTCGGTTTTCCATTTTACTTTTTTTAGTTTCATATCCACGCAATAGAAAACGCCGTCGTAATTGCCGAAATAAGCCAGATCGCCACTAATTGCGGCAGAGGCTGGAATATACGTTCCAATATTTATGTTTCCCGAAGCTTTACCAGTATAAGTATTTACCAGGTGAAGTATACCGTCGCAGCCTCCGAATACTGCTTTTTTACCGCTAATGGCCGCAGCCCCGTTAATATAATTCCCCGATTCATATTTCCATAATAGCTTTCCTGTTTCTGCATCCAGGCAATGCAGAAAGTAGTCGTAACTCCCGAAAAGGATACGTTTTTGTTTCCCATCAGGGCCATAAGTCCAGTTGCAGGAACCTGAAATCTGCCCTTCAGTAGCATATTTCCATTTCTGCTTTCCTGTGGTGGCATCAACAGCAAAAAGAACCCCCTCGAGGGAACCGACAAAAACCACATTATCAAGTACCAGCGGAGGTGCTTCAATTGATGAACCCGCGTTGAATTTCCATTTTAAAGTGCCTGTCGATGTTAACGCATAAAGAAATCCATCATCAGAACCCACAAAAATGGTATTGTTGGAAATAACCGGCGAAGATTTTATGGCATCGTCTGTTTTAAATGACCAGAGTAAAGTAAGCGGAGGTAATACTTTAGCAGGCGAAACTCCGGTAAGCTGTACATTCCCCCTGAACGATGGCCAGTTCTCACTGCCGGCAATTTGTGCCGCAGTAGTCAGGGAAGAGGTGAGATAAAGGAATGATATAAGGAGAAGGGGATTCATTTATAGGTATTTAGGCTGTTAGACTGTTTGAAGATTATACTGTGGGTTTTATGTGGATTTGGGATAGGGATATATGAGTTGAGGTTTTTAAAATCAAAATGCAAAAATGGTCTTCCGATTTTCTACATGGTATGATAATAAATTTGATCACAAGAATAATTTTTTCATTCGGGTAACAACTTTAACTCTTGCATTTTCAACTTTGCATTTTGAATTATTTCAATCTTTCTTCCTGAACTTTAAAAGCCAGAGCTCCCGTTGGGCATGCATTTACGCAGGCTGCAGCAGTTTTCTTAATTGCTTCTGCAATGGTTTCATTAAAAGGAACGCTTATTCTTACATCAAAACCACGGCCAATATATGTTAGCCCTAGAGATTCCTCTTTACCACTGATTTCGACGCATAAACCGCAGCGAATGCATTTTTCGGGTTCGTAAATAATCAGATCGTGATGAATTGATTTGGTAAGACCCTTTCGCTCAGGGCCAAGATGCTTTTTCCGGTTAGCGCCATACTGATCGGAATAAATACGCAATTTGCAGGAAGCTGGTTTCCGGCAATCGCAATGCAGACAGCGTTTGGCTTCAGCAATAGCCTGTTCCTTGTTAAAACCAGCAATAAAACCAGCTTCAGGTTCAACCGGAAAACCTTGGTAGCTTTCTTTCAGATACTCTTGATGTTCCGGTTTTGTAAGATGCCCGAATGACGAATTAAAATGAATAATTTTTTTAGGTAACGCCGTTTGAAGATAGATTCCAACCTCTTTCGCTGCATTTCTGCCTTGTGATGAAGCCCTTACAGCCATCTCATATTCGCGGAGCATATTCCCACAGGCAAATACTCCCGGATGAGCAGTTTTAAATGTTTTCTTATCAGCAATTTCATGTTCTGATTTACCGTTTAAACCAAAATCTTCAACTGGCTGATTGTTACGGTTTCCTGTTGCCAGTATCACGGCATCGAATTTTGGTATTATTGAATTCTCAAAATAATCTGGCGTAATCGGATGATTCATCAGAAATACTGCACCCATACTTCGGATACTGTCAATTTCTGCATCCAGCATTTCACGCGGAAGTTTTTCTTCGTCAATACTGTAGCGCATGGCTCCGCCGGCTTGTTCGTTTTTATCAAAAAGCGTACAATCATGTCCGGCCTGCAATAAATAGAAAGCCGCCGACAAACCAGCTGGACCGGTTCCTATAACCGCTATTTTCTTTCCGGTTTTATTAATTTCCGGTTTCAGATGCTGATTTCTTCTTTCGGTATCCTGGGCGGTAAATCGTTTCAACAAGCAAATGGAAACCGCTCCATCAATTGGTTTACGTCTGCAGGCTTTTTCGCAGGGAGCGGGACAGATATAACCAAGAATCAAAGGCAACGCAATTTCTTCTCTAACAATTTCAAGCGATTTTTCGAATTCTCCATTGGCAATAAGCCGGTTCATTAATGGTATATCCATTCCTGCCGGGCAAGTTAATGTGCATGGAGCTTCACAATCTCCCACATGGTCGCTGAGCAAAAGTTCAAGTGCTTCGCGGCGTATTTCCGAAACCTCATCCGAAGTGGCAATGATATTCATTCCTTCGGTAGCAGGCATGGCGCAGGAAGTGAAGAAATTTCCCCGCACAGCGTCTTTCACCATACAGACCATGCACGAAGGATGGCAGGAATGACCTTCAAGATAACACATCATGGGAATTTCGATGCCCAATAAAGCAGCAGCCTGAAGAACGGTTGTGTTTTCGGGGACTTCAACCTCTATGTTATCTATGGTTAATTTTATCATTTTTGTTTTCATTTGGTCAGAAGTCCGAAGTCCGGAGACCGAAGCATGTTACTACAAAACTCAACCATTTTTCTACTTTAACTTATAACTTTAAATGCTATTTATACATCTTTAAACTACATTTGGTCTTCAGACTCCGGTCTCCCAACTTCCAGCCTTCATACTACCTCCACCGCATCCACAGGGCAAACCTGCCGGCAGATATCGCATTTTATACATTTCTCCATATCGATAGTATGGATTTCGTATGGTTTGAATTCAATGGCATCCGAAGGGCAGCGCTGGGCACATTTGGTACAACCAATACAGTCATCGGTAATTTTGTAGGTTATAAGAGGCAGGCATTTACCGGAAGGACAATTCCCGTTAATATGTGCTTCATACTCTTCCCTGAAATAGCGCAAGGTTGACAGAACCGGGTTCGGAGCAGTTTTTCCAAGACCGCATAAGCTGCCAAGCCGGGTGCTTTCAGCCAGTTTTTCGAGATGTGTTATATCTTCAGGTTTACCATTTCCGCTGCGGATTTTATTTAAAAGTTCCAGCATCCGGGTTGTACCTATACGGCAGAACGTACATCTTCCACACGACTGGTCCTGGGTAAATGACAAGAAATAATGGGCGATATCAACCATGCAATCGGTATCATCCAGCACAATCAATCCGCCGGAACCCATCATAGCACCAACTTTGGCTAATTCTTCAAAATCAATCGGCAGATCATACATTTCAGCTGGAATGCAACCGCCGGAAGGGCCGCCAATCTGTACAGCTTTAAATTTCCTGTCGTTAGCAATTCCCCCTCCGATTTCCTCTACAATTTGCCTGAGTGTTATTCCCATAGGCACTTCAATAAGTCCGCCGCGGTTTACTTTCCCGGCAAGGGCGAAAACCTTGGTACCTTTGCTTCCTGTTGTTCCTATGTTGGCAAATACTTCAGATCCATGTCGGAAAATCCAGGAAACCAGAGAAAATGTTTCAGTATTGTTGACCAAGGTTGGTTTTCCCCAAAGCCCTTTAATTGCGGGATACGGTGGACGCATACGTGGAATTCCGCGTTCGCCTTCAATGGAAGCGATCAGGGCAGTTTCTTCGCCACAAACAAAAGCGCCGGCACCTTCAAAAATCCGGATATCGAATGAAAAACTACTGTCTAATACAGAAGGCCCGATCAAACCATTTTCTTTGCAAATTAATAATGCTTCATTAATTCGTTTTACTGCCAGCGGATATTCAGCACGAATATAAAAAACGCCTTTGTTGGCGCCCGTTGCATATCCTGCAATCAGCATACCTTCAATTACGCGAAAAGGGTAGGATTCGAGTAACATGCGGTCCATAAAAGCACCGGGATCGCCTTCGTCGCCATTGCAGATAATATATTTTTCAGCATTATCCTGGTCTTTTACCATCTGCCATTTCCGCCCGGTTGGAAAACCGGCGCCTCCGCGGCCACGCAAACCACTTTTTGTGATTTCGTTAACAATCTGCTGCGGAGTCTTCTCATGAAGACAGTTCTGCAAGGCAGCAAAACCGCCGCCAGCGCGGTATTCAACAATATCACAAGGTTTAACCACGCCACGGTTTTCGGAAGCGATAGCCATTTGTGGCCCAAGAAATTCCGATATGGGTGTGTCGCGCTGATCGGCAATGTATTTGCGAAAGGATTTGGGTTCGCCATCCACAATAGTTTTTTCGAAACTGCTCACAAAACTGCTTTTCAGTTTATTAAAAAATCCAACTGGCTGAAAGTGACTCAGGACTACTTCTTTAACTTCTTCAGGTTTGATTTTTGCGTAAAATGCAGGTTCATGCCCGGGTTTGAAGATTTCCATAACAGGAACCTGGCTACAAACGCCGACGCAACCCACTTGTTTTACAGTTACATTGATCCTGGATTCACTCAATACTTTTTCAAGTTCTTGTTTTACCTCTTCGCTTCCACTGGCCACACAACAGGATCCCAAGCCAATGCGTATTTCGCCCATAACTTCAGAATTGTTATTCCTGGCAACAGCTTTCTTGTGATTGGTTTGGAGGCTTTTCGAAAGGAAATCCTGCATTACTTCGTTTACCTTTTCCGGTAAAACATGACCGTAAGTCGTATCATCTATTTTTATAACAGGAGCTAAAGTACAGCAACCGAGGCAGGCAACAGTTTCGAGAGTGAAAATGCCAGAAGCATCGGTTTCTTTGCCGTCAGTTAGTTTTAATTCGCGGGCAATTGCATCATAAACCCTGGTTGCGCCTTTAACGTGGCAGGCTGTACCTGTGCAAACCCTGATAATATGCTTTCCAGCCGGTTGATGACGAAATTGTGTATAAAAAGTGGAAATTCCGGATATTCTTGCAGGTGTTATTTCTGTGATTTCACAAACATGTTTCAATGCTTCTTCGGGTAGGTAATTGAATTCCTGCTGAATATCCTGCAAAATAGGAATTGCCGCATCAACAGAATTGCCGCGCCTTGCAACAATCTGTTCTACAGTCTGGATGATATGTTCGAGTGTCAGGGTCACTTTCCTATGCAATATAAATTCTTATCTCCCCTGATGATGATTTTCCCGCCAGCAAAAGCCGGTGTGCACGATGAGCCTTCACCAAGTGGAGATTCAGTAACAGTAGTATATGTTTTGTCAGCTTTAAATATATGCATCACACCTTTTTTGTCCATCTGGAAAATATTTCCATCGGCAAGCATGGGAGAAGCATAAGTTGGTGTAGCAAAATCTTTTTCCCAGTATTTTGTTCCGGTTTTCGCATCGTAGCAAACCATCATGCCGTAGCTTGTTGGTAGAAAAAGGTATTTGGCGGTTGCCACAGGACTTGGAATATCAGAGAGGTATTCGTCACTTTCCCATAACAATTTTGGTGTTGGTCCAACCTGAACAGCAGCTAGTTTTGCATAATCATTTACCGAAAATACTACTCCATCGGCATACGCTAAAGAAGGTCCGACTTCACCTGAAATACAGTTGATCCGCCAGAGTTCCTTGCCTGTTGCGGGGTTATAAGAAATTACGAAAGGCTCGGCGACCAGCATGGCTTCCATCTGTTTGCCTGTGTTGACAATGATTGGTGATGACCAAGAAATTTTTACATCACGGCTTGTTTTCCAGACCTGCTCACCTGTTTTACCAGCAAATGCAATCACATTTGTGTTTCCCGACTGGTCGAATTGAACTATCAAAAGATCATGAAACATAACCAGCGAAG
>CAIWMA010000052.1 GCA_903913645.1 uncultured Bacteroidales bacterium
ATCCATCGGCAATCAGGGTGGCTGTGAGCCGGTCGTCGGCCAATTGTGGCCAAAGTGGGTTTTTATGTCTGTCAATCAGGTTTGCACAACCGTTTCCCAAATGTGTGGACAAAGTCGCCCCTGCATCAACTGCTGCTTCAATTTCTTCGGTTGAACCATTGTGATGACCAAGTGAAACCACGACACCGGTTTCAGCACATTTCCTTATAAAAGAAACTGCACCATTCAACTCCGGGGCAAGGGTGATTAACCGGATGCCATTGTGAGCAGCCTTTTGAAATTACACAAATTCATTCCATTCCGGTTGACGGATGTATTTCGCCATATGCGATCCACGAAAACCTTCAAGCGGTGAAATGTAAGGCCCTTCCAGGTGGAAACCGGGAATTGACAATCCAATTTCTTTATCGTCACGAGCTTCTGAAAGTGTTGAAAGACACTTGATGTATACTGCATGATCATTGGTGCAGATAGTTGGCAGAAAGCTGGTAACTCCAACCTTCCACAATGCCTTGGTCGCTGAGCGCACACCGTCTATGGTTAGCTTCGGATCAGAAAAATCAAAGCCCAGATAACCATTGATCTGCAGGTCAACCAATCCGGGAGCAACATATATTTTTACACTGCTGGTATCATCAGGAAGGCGATTTATGCTTATGATTTTGCCATCGCAAATCTGAATCGAAATTGTTTCTCTATCGAGATAATTATGACCGCTTACCGTTAAAGTATCACTGCTAGCTCCTTTAACGGAGAAAGTAGCCAAAATCAAAACGATACATAAGGTCACAAAAATCTTCACTTGCAGTTTGTTAGTTAATCATTAAAAAACAGGTTAGCCTTTCCATGAATTTGGAAAGTTAATCATATCGGCAATTTTAATTTTCTGGCCTGTCTCAATGGATTGCCGAGCTGCAATCCCTATCAGGCTCGATAAAATTCCTGCGCGGCTTCCGGCTCTTGCTCCCAGTGGATCAGGCGTTTCTTTCCGGAATATCATGTTTCGTATGCGATCATCGGCGCCACCATGTGTACCTGCTTCCGATTTTGAGGTCCAGACCCGTGTTGTTTCCCTGTCTTTCGTCAGGCGGAATTCCATTTCAGCCGGAACAGCCCAGGGTTGCTGGTCATTCAGTCTCACTTCTAATCGGCCAAATTCCCCGGATAAACAAATTAATTGCCCTTCGAAAGGCAGGAACGTATTCATGGAATAGGTTAATTCTGTTCCGTTATCATAATTTACCTGAACCGAACTGGTATCGTAAATGTCAATTTCATTGTCCCATACACATCCATCACGGTAATAATTGTCTTCGTTTTCACAATTACCATATAATTTCATTGCGACTTCGTCTTTGGTCATGTCCCAATAAAATTTGCATTTTTCAGCGAACGAACAATTCCTGCAATTCCGACTTCGGTAATTGTTGTTATGACCATAAAAGGCAAGTTTGCCAATTGCCTGTACATCGACGGGGTCAGAATCAAGAAACCAGTTAACCATATCGAAATGATGGGATGCCTTGTGCAATAACAGCGAACCCGAATACTTCTTTTTGCTGTGCCAGCGCCGAAAATAATCAGCGCCATGCAGTGTATTAAGGCATTCCTGGTAATCTATGGAAATAATCTTTCCAAGTTCTCCGGATAAAATAATTTTCTTTATCTCGATTGAAAGATTTTCGTGTCGGGCATTAAACCCTACCAAAACCATCTTCCCGGTGCGGTTTTCGGTATCGGCAATATGCTTGCATTGGACTGCATCAATGGCTATAGGTTTTTCAACGATAACATCACACCCCAGTTCCAATGCCCGGACTATGTACTTTTCATGAAAACAATCGGTGGTTGTTACAATTACAATATCCGGTTTGGTTTCGCTGATCATCAGATCGAAATCCTTTGCCTCATATGTTTTGGCGCTGATGCCCATGATTGCTTTAGCGACAGCTGCCCGTTTGGGATTTACATCACAAAGAGCAACCATTTCAACCAGATCTTTGTATCCTTCAACTACCGGTTTGCCCCAGGTATACGTTCCGCGAAAGCCTGTCCCGACAAGAGCTAGCCTGGTTTTTCCCGTTGGGGCAGAAGTTTTGTCGTTAGCAAATGAATAAACAGGAAGCACGGATGCAGCAACTGCTAGTTTAGCAGCGTTGCCCAGAAAGTCCCTCCTGTTAGTTGCTTTCATATTTGCTGTTTTATTTAAAAACTGTTTTCCCGGGTTGATGACAGAGTTTTCTCATCTGCTCAAATTCCGCCTGGACAATTTGTAATTTCTCTTTGCCTAATGAATTTCCGGACATAGAAACCGGATTCATGAACTGTATATTTTTGCCTGAAAGTGCTGCCGCTAATGAAACATCGCCCCAAACCAGGATTTGCGGAAGATGAATGCCCATCGAAAAGAAGTTGATCCCTTCGCGGGAATCAAAAATGTAACTTGCAGGTGCTTCGCGTAGGATAAGCGAGGTTATCTTTTCGCCCTGAAAAATCGAAAAATACAAGGCAGCCAAACCAGTTTCGCGGTTGGCATCAATATTTACCTGGGATGTTCCATACTTCTTTTTCAGGAATTGGCTGATTAAATCGAAATCGTTGACCCATTCGCCCAAAACAGTTCGTCCAAGCCATAAT
>CAIWMA010000053.1 GCA_903913645.1 uncultured Bacteroidales bacterium
CAAAAAGCAATGGAAAAGTCCGGCAAGGACTTTGGGACTCTGTACGATGTTCTGAAAGGTCATACCTCAATTATGATCGCCGACCAGGGAAGTACCGCTGCTAAGCTGATCAAAGAATTCAGGAAAACATCCACTAAACCTCTGTTAAAAGGAGCATATGTAGAAGAAATGGCTTTTGTTGGTGACAATCAACTTGACGCTTTAATCGCAATTAAGACTAAAAATGAGCTTATTGCCGATATAATCCTAGCGCTCAACACACCAGCACGCAATGTTATTTCCGCTCTTCAATCCGGTGGACAGAAATTATCAGGTGTACTAAAGACCTTGTCCGAACGTCCTGCATAACAACAGGCAAGCGTACAAAATGAATTAATCAATTATTGTAAAACACTTAAAACAACAAATAAAATGGCAGACTTGAAAGCTTTCGCTGAACAGTTAGTTAATCTGACAGTAAAAGAAGTTAATGAACTTGCTCAGATACTAAAGAACGAATACGGTATTGAACCAGCAGTTGCAGCTGCAGTAGCAGTAGCATCAGCAGGTGCAGATGCCCCTGTAGTTGAAGAACAAACTTCATTCGATGTTATCCTGAAACACCCGGGCCAGGCTAAATTGGCAGTGGTTAAATTAGTAAAAGAGTTGACCAGCCTTGGTTTGAAAGAAGCAAAAGACTTAGTTGACGCTGCTCCTAAAGCTCTTAAAGAAGGTGTAACTAAGGACGAAGCAAACGCCCTTAAACAACAACTCGAAGATGCAGGTGCAGAAGTAGAGATAAAGTAAATATTGCTATTTAGACTACAATTACCAAACTGACTTCTTATTCCTGCTTTACGCGTGAATAAGTAGTCAGTTTTCTTCCCGATTTTCATATCGGGATTAATTGTTTAAAAATACTTTGTTTATTTAAATCTTAAACTTCATGGCTTTGGCTTCACAAAAAACTGAACGGTTTAGCTTCGGGACCTCGAAAATCAAATCAGAGTATCCTGATTTTCTCGAAGTACAAATAAAGTCTTTCCAGGACTTTTTTCAACTGGAGACAAATCCTGACAATCGTGTAAATGAAGGCCTTTTTAAGGTTTTTTCGGAAAATTTTCCTATCACTGACGCCAGGAACAATTTTGTTCTCGAGTTTTTAGATTATTTTATTGATCCACCCCGCTATTCAATCGAGGAGTGCATCGAAAGAGGGCTGACATACAGCGTTCCTCTTAAAGCAAAATTAAAACTCTTCTGTACCGACCCCGAGCACGAAGACTTCGAAACTATTATACAGGACGTTTATCTGGGTATGATCCCCTATATGACGCCCAAAGGCACGTTTGTTGTGAACGGTGCTGAACGTGTTGTTGTTTCCCAGTTGCATCGTTCCCCCGGTGTATTTTTCGGTACGAGTTTTCATACCAATGGCCAGCAGTTGTATTCGGCCAGAATTATTCCTTTCAAAGGATCGTGGATGGAGTTCACAACGGACATCAACCATGTGATGTATGCGTACATCGACCGGAAAAAGAAATTACCTGTAACTACCCTGTTACGAGCTATAGGGTATGAAAGCGATAAAGATATTCTCGAAATCTTTAACCTCGCTGAGGAAATTAAAGTAAGTAAAGCCGGTCTGAAGAAATACGTCGGACGGAAACTTGCCGCAAGGGTTCTCAGGACCTGGATCGAAGATTTTGGTGATGAGGATACAGGCGAAGTTGTTTCAATCGAACGTACTGATGTAATTATTGACCGCGAAACTGTAATAGACAATAATCATATTGATATGATTGTTGATTCAGGCGCCAAATCAATTCTTTTGCATCGCGACGATATTAACTCGCAGGATTTTTCCATTATCTTCAATACCCTTCAAAAGGATACCGCCAACAGCTCAAAAGAAGCTGTTGAATATATATACAGGCAGTTGCGTAACGCTGAGCCACCCGATGAGGAAACAGCACGTGGAATTATTGAGAAGCTTTTCTTTTCCGATAAACGCTACGATTTGGGTGATGTAGGACGTTACAGGATCAACAAAAAACTGTCACTAGATATCCCTCTCGAAACAAAGGTTCTCACAAAAGAAGACCTTATTTCAATCATAAAATATCTAATCGGTCTCATCAACTCCAAAACTGAGGTTGATGATATCGATCACTTGAGTAACCGTCGCGTTCGTACCGTTGGAGAACAATTGTACAACCAGTTTGGTGTAGGTTTGGCCCGTATGGCCCGTACTATCAGGGAACGTATGAATGTACGTGACAACGAAGTATTTACACCAATGGATCTGATCAATGCCAAAACATTGTCGAGTGTAATCAACTCGTTCTTTGGCACAAACCAGTTGTCACAGTTTATGGACCAGACCAACCCGCTTAGTGAAATTGCTCACAAACGCAGGGTTTCTGCTCTCGGACCAGGAGGTCTTTCACGTGAAAGAGCCGGTTTTGAAGTACGTGACGTTCACTATACTCACTACGGTCGTCTTTGTACCATTGAAACACCTGAAGGCCCGAACATCGGTCTTATTTCTTCGTTATGTGTTTTCGCTAAAATCAACAAACTAGGTTTTATCGAAACTCCTTATAAGACAGTTACAAACGGTAAGGTTGACCTTGCCGAAACCATGTACCTGAGCGCTGAGGAAGAAGAAAACAAGATTATTGCCCAGGCAACCACACCAATGGATGATCAGGGTAATTTCGCTTCTGATAAAGTTAAAGTACGTTATCTGGCCGATTATCCTCTTATTGAAAAAGAGAAAGTCGATCTTATTGATATTGCTCCTAACCAGATTGCTTCGATTGCAGCTTCACTGATTCCTTTCCTGGAACATGATGATGCTAACCGTGCTTTGATGGGCTCGAACATGATGCGCCAGGCTGTGCCTCTTTTAAATCCTGAAAGACCAATTGTTGGTACAGGTATCGAAGGTCGTGTTGCCCAGGATTCACGTGTACTTATCAATGCCGAAGGCGATGGTATAGTTGAATATGTGGATTCAGTTCAGATTGTTATCCGCTATGCCCGTTTGGAAGAAGAAAGACTTGTAAGTTTTGACGAAGATGTTAAAGTTTACAATCTTACCAAGTTTGCACGTACCAACCAGAATACCTGTATGAACCTCAGGCCTATCGTCCGCAAAGGCGACAAGGTGAAAAAGGGACAGGTATTATGCGAAGGTTATGCAACCCAGGCTGGTGAACTTGCTCTTGGCCGTAACCTCATGGTTGCGTTCATGCCTTGGAAAGGTTACAACTTTGAAGATGCTATCGTAATTTCTGAGCGCGTTGTGAAAGAAGATATTTTCACATCATTACATATCGAAGAATTTACGCTGGAAGTTCGCGATACCAAACGTGGTGTTGAAGAACTTACCAACGACATTCCAAATGTAAGCCAGGAAGCTACAAAAGATCTCGACGAAAGCGGGTTGATCCGTATTGGCGCTGAAGTTAATGAAGGTGATATTTTAATTGGAAAGATTACTCCTAAGGGAGAAAGCGATCCAACTCCTGAAGAAAAATTACTCCGCGCAATTTTCGGTGATAAAGCCGGCGATGTGAAAGATGCTTCACTTAAAGCTCCTCCTTCGATGAAGGGTTTTGTTATAAGCTAGAAACTATTCTCACGTGTAGTTAAGGATAAAAAACTCAAAGCTAAAGAAAAGGATTTTGTTAAGGAACTTGATGAGGAATTCTCAA
>CAIWMA010000054.1 GCA_903913645.1 uncultured Bacteroidales bacterium
GCATAAAATTAATAAGTTCGCGATCGCCTGCCGGGTTCATCATCCATGTAAAAGTAACAGGTTCCTCGTGGTACGAACCATTGGTTGTGTGGCAATCCACCAATAGCGACGGGTCCCATCTCTGTATCACATTTCTGATCAAACCTGTCATCTCCGGACTTTCAAGTTTTATGGCATCACGATTCAGATCGAGCATCTGCCCGTTGTAGCGTAAACCTACTCCGCTTTTCGGGCCGTTCTGGTGGGTGCGGTTTTGAGTACTTATGGCTTCGTTGCCATCCGGATTAAAATTGGGACAGATCAGCACTACAACTTTCTTCAGTATTTCATTGTTTAAGCCGTTGACCAAATCACGGGCAAGCATCATACTTGCCTCTTTCCCTTCCACTTCTCCAGCATGAATATTTGCCTGAATATAAACCACGATCCGTTTATCGTTGATCAGGTCAGCAGGCGACTGAGGCAAAGGATCAGCAATAATCAACAGCGGGACATCACGGCCTTCTGTCGTTTTCGCAATGGATTCAACCTTTATGTTTTTAGAAATCTTAGTTAATTCTGTTATAAAGGTTTGCACGTCAGCGTATTTTGCTGTCGACTCGAAACCGGATTTTTCAGCCACGGTTAGCAGGCTGTTTTGTCCGTTTAGTAAGCTTATTCCGTAAAACAGGATCAGGTTTAGTAAAAGTATTTTTTTCATTGTAGTCGTTTGGTTGAAAGAAGAATTGTTTTAACTGGATGATTCGTGTGTTCGCAAAAGTAACGCCATATTCACAACTGTTGCTATATACCGGTCGATAATTTTAAACAAATTTGGCAAACTTGAAATGATTTGGATACAGGTTCTGTAATCGTTAATTTTTAAGCACTTTGGTGAACCAGGCATTATCGCCAATCACTATTTTGCATAAATATATTCCTATGGCCAAACTACTTCCATCTATCAAAACTTTGTGGTTTCCGGCGGGCTTACATCCTTCTTCGATAACGCTAATTTCGTTTCCAATCGAATTGTACAATACAATTTTTACGTTCCCGGCTGATTTGGTAGTGTAATCAATCGATAACTTGTTTATGAACGGATTCGGATAAAGTGTGAATTCATCTTTCACAGAAGTTTTAATTGCGGAAAATTCATAAATAACCTGGTTTGATGCAATCGATGGACAGTTTTTATTAGTAGCTATTACAAAATAAGTACCAGATGTTGTTGGGAAATAGTTCTGGTCAGTGGCCCCGGTTATCATTCCCCGGCTGTTATACCATTGATTTCCATAAGTAGCTGAAGATACAAGGTGATCATCTGCAATAGTAACTATAGGCGTGACTGGTAGCGGTTCAACGTTAATTCTCACATTACTATTTGCAGAGAACAAACCACTGGTTACAGATATGTCATACTCTGTTGTTTCCTGTGGAGAGATGGAAGGATTAAATATCTCTGAGTTTTTGAGTTTGGTGGTAGGGGTCCAGGAATAGCAATATTCTTCACTTCCACCGGTAGCAAAAACATAAAGTTGTGATTGCTCTCCTACACAAATAGTGTCAGGCAAGGCCAATGTATTAATTTTTAAAGGACCGGCAGGTAGCCGGCTGAAGGCAGGTAATTGAATATAATCAATCCACGCTGCATCAAGCCCGGCAGAGGTAGCTTCATCTTTTTCATACACCCAGCTGAATCGGTGCCTGCCAGCTGAAACCGGATAACTGACTTTTTCCCAGTCTGTAGCTCCACTCCAACTTCCTGCCTCATGACTATCTATATAAAATTTCAGGAAATCATACCCGTTTTCGGAAGATACTTTTCGATAAAAAGAGATTGTGTCGTCAAAGAGAACCTGCCCTTCCATATACATTTCACTTCGTTCCGAATTATTTAATGCTCCTGATTTAGCACCATAAGAACCTTCGGATTTTACGACAGAACTGGTTTCCCATGGCTTATTGCCTTTAAATTGCCAGTTGTATTTCAGTAAATTCCCGGTTTCAAAGTCTTCAACTTGCGGACCAACACATAAATTCAAACTTGAAATTGAATTATAATTACCAGCTGTTGCAGTTATATATAAGGTAATTTGACTCCCCGGGATGGCATCAGGGCTAACCGTAAGAGTAAAAACTGAAGTGCCTTTTTCACCAGGAACAAGTCTCCCTAAATTAAGTGGCAGTGAATTGTTTTTTACATCATCACCGAACAAAAACAATTGAGTAGTTACTTCTCCAGAGATGGTATGACCAGAATTCGTTGTTGAAACAGTTACAACAATTGTTTCACCCGGATCAATCTGTCCGTTGCTATTGCCTGATAAGGAATCATCAAAATTAATTGTGCCATTTAAAAGCTTTGGCGCGTAAACCACAAAACTGAAATCTGACTTGAAAATGCCTGAATCGGTTTGAGTTGTAATGGTAAAAGTTGCCTTATGCATCTCAGGAACATTATCGCTGACCTGCAGATTAAAAATATTCTTTGCTAAAGCTGATCCGTTAGCAGCTATCATTGGCCAGGTATGTGTATCAACCGGAATGGTGAAATATGCGTCGGTTGTGCTGAGTGTTGACTTAGCCTTTATGGCATCGGAATTACCTAAGTTAGAGAGTAAAATATCAAGAGTTAGAGATTCTCCTGATTCAGGCAAGTTGTTGGCATTGCCATCCTGGTCTTCTACGACCACGTTTTGAAGAGTAAGGTAAGGTCCATGGGGAGATTCAACACTGACACTGTCGATGTATGGCTTACGGTTTTGCATAGTTATAACAATATCTGCATAACCCGTCTGTGTGAAAGGTTGCAATTGAACAATTGCCAGCCCGTTTTCATCCGCTTCAGCTACACCGTGAAGGATACTGTTTCCGCTTATTGCGACTGATGCAAAAGCTTCTGTTTTAATCTGAAAAGTCGTTGCCCCCAGAGGAAGTAATGAATTATAATCTGCTTTCAGCACAGAAGGAACCCCGAAATAAATCATAGTTGATGGATCACCCATGAGGCAATACGATTCCCAATATTGTTTTTTCATTTCTGAATTTGATTCCTGAACAGCGAGATTCCCGGCAAAAACCATTTGCCCCATGGTACTATACCATTCGGATCTAGGTTCCCCATGATTATGAAAAACACGATCATACATACCAGTACCAGTTGTTTCATAGGCCGGGTCCGAAACAATGGATCCACTTCCAACACTCCACCAGTAATCTTCATCCCAATATGTGAGACCCGAAGCCCCGATATAACCCAGAGCACCTTTATTTTCTGCTCTTAGAAGCGCTTCACCCAATGAATTCTGATCAAATGCGTTCGTCTGGCAACTGTTTCCGACCATTAATCCATATTTTCCTGTATTCTGCAGTTTATTCACATCTGAAATAGTAAAGGAAGGATTTGCCCAGCCTTCGGCACTTCCATGCGCAGAATAATTTGCAAACGAAATACCATTGCTGATGTTGGCCTGAATACTTTTTGAGTAATCACTTCCTGCCTGCTCAGGCTGAAGGTATATGTGAGGAACAAGATTATAAGCTTTGTTAAAATAGTATTTGGTTTCATAATTCACCTGGCCATTCCCCCATTTCATCTGGTGAGAGGCATCTGCGCCTGCTGCCATTACAACCTGATTCAGATAAGATGGATCCGGCATCAGATATTGCTCATATTGAAGGGTCTTGTTGATCTGAGGCAATAACTCTTCAATCGTATTTGCAGAAAATCTTCCATAAAACACTTCAGGCAGGTAATCGCCGGTGTACTCGCAATAATACAGATCGCTTACATGATCACAACAGCTGAAGGCCGGAATCTGGGCCACATCTCCAACAAACAGTACAAATGTTGGGGCCGGATCAGTAGGCGTTGCAGAATTGTAAAGACTCTGAAGATACGCTTTGATCGAAGCTGAAGTAATACCGACAACCGGATCATTGGTGTACGCTTCTATAATATTGAACCCGCGCCTGATTTTCCATTTAATAAAAGGTTGCAAAGCATCACGAAACATCGGATCGGATACAATAACATATTTTACAGGGGAATCAGACACTTCTGCAGCTTTTACATCCATCGGTTGGCCGTTGAGTACATTGCCGAATAAACTTTTAAAATAGGGAGATCGGAATCTGGATTTATTTTCAACTGCCTTTAATTGATTAGCTCCGTAGAAATTAATTTCGACTATAAGATTATCGTATACCCTGATCGTATTCATAACAGGGTTGTATTCCACTGGTGACAATACTAGGTTGGCAAGCTGAACACCTCGCAAATTGCCAGCAACCTTAACCCTTGCTAAAGCATCGCCATAGAAACTATTGGTTTCGTATACTTGCCTGTTAAAAGCAATATCAACAATCTGAGTGCTGTTTTTCGATTGCGGAGCCTGGGCTGGGAATAGTTTTTGCGTGATGCCGAAATCTGCAAGCTTATATTCCTTTATATCAAAACTAATAACTTTCACCTCAGGAGTTGAACCATCGGGGATTTCAATCAATTTGCTGATTACCGGTAATTTAGGTGAACCGATAGCATTAGTTTTTGAATAGGAATCGATCTGCAATTCCACAAATTCTCCCTTTTCGGTCTTCACTAACATTGTGTTGAAACTGCTGATGGTATTACATATCCGCAGATGGGAAAGCGTGTTTTCGGATAAAGTTATTGCATTACGACCTTGTTTATTGAGAATAATTTCATTTTCAGAATGTACTTCCAGACCCACCAAAAGCAGAAAAAACAATGCCCAACGGAATGCTTGTTTTTGTATGGTAGTGTGGATCGAACTCATAGTTGAATTATCGAACTGAATATGGCAGTAAAGTTATAGATTAATCCATATCGATGTGGAATTGCTAGTGTTTAGCTCGTCAAATAAAAAAGCGTAAAAGAAAAGTGAGGACTAATTCACTACTCTTTCACGCTCAAAAATTTGAGAATACAAATTCTGGTATCCTGATCCTAGTATTAGTTTTTATGCTTATCTGCGTTATGGCAGCAGGTTTCGGACTGGCAAGTTTCAGGTTTTTCGACAACCAGCACAACACTGAAAACGCCTTCGTCGGAATTGATATCGTTATATTTCTTAATCATATCTGCATCCAAGTATTTCTCAAGGATTTCCAATGGAAGTTCCAATTTATTCACTTCTACAATGCCGCCCTGGGTAAAACCGGTTTTTTGGAAATAACTCATAAAAACATCAGCTTTTTCAGCACCGGCTATACAGCCTGCAAATGTTGATGCTTCTTTACGCAAGTCGTCCGGGATATCGTTAATGATTACAAAATCCGAAACACATACATACCCGTTATGATCGCAGATCCTGTACATTTCATCTGCAACTTTTTGCTTGTTGGCTTGCAGGTTGAAAACACAACTCGCGTACACTACGTTGGCAAATTCCGATGGTAAAGGTACGGCTTCAACATCACCAAGCCTGAATTCGACATTGCTCACTTTCATTGAATCCACAATTCCGCGGGCAGTACTGATATTTTGCTCCGAAATATCAATTCCTATGACTTTTCCTGTAGGGCCAACCACACTTGCGGCCGAAATACAGTCGTTGCCCAATCCTGAGCCAAATTCAACCACACGGTCGCCTAATTGCAAAAGCTGGAATCGTGAAGGGAGATCCGTATTCACTTCTGAAGGTTCATTGCTATTTGAATGACTTCCACAGCCTCCTGACCCACAGCCACATGCACTATTTTTAACTTTGTCTTTGTTTTCGATTGTCGTTGCTTCTACTTGCATTTTGTATGTTTTATGCTTTGAGTGATTTTATAAATTGATTGTACTTTTAGTTCTCACATAACAAGCATTTTTGTAAAAGGTTTCGGAAAATTAAATATTTAAATTTTGGAATATGAAAATTGCAAACATTAACTAATTGTATGAGTTTGATTTTCAGAGATTTATTTAAAATACAGTAGACAAACAAGTCCCGGATAATTTTAAGACCATTATATTTTCAGCCGGATTTGAATTCGATTCCCAGAAAAAACAGATATCTTAAGATTGAAGTACAGCCGTTTTAAATGTTAAAATTTATCAAAAACATCCGGGATAAAAATCTATACGCTTCAAAATCGTAATTTTACAGCAAAAAAACCAATAATATGATTCGCGGATTTATTGCATTTTCCATTCTCCTGATAGCCATAGTTTCCTGTACTAAAATTGAAACACCCGATGTTGTTGATTATGGCCCGATCGACAAAAAGATAATTCAGGATTATTTAAAAGTTCATGATGACACTACTGCTCAATCGACTACTTCAGGGTTGTATTATATTATACAAAAACCAGGTGGGAGTGCACATCCTGTCATAAATTCCACTGTGACTGTGAATTACAATGGGTACCTGGTTGATGGAAATCCTTTTGATGCTTCAAAAGCCCCTTATACTAACAAACTTTATAACTTGATAAGCGGGTGGCAGGAAGGCTTGCAATTAATCGGGGCAGGCGGCAAAATGCAACTCTTTATCCCGTCAGCCTTGGGATATGGCTCAGCAGCTATTGGTTCCATTCCCGCACACTCAGTATTGATATTTGATATTGAGCTGGTTAGTTTTAAATAAAAACCAGGGGTTGGCTGTGGAACAGGAAAACACTTAAATTGTCTGATATTCTGATCTTCTGATTTAAGTATAGAAAACCATTACTAGATCAACAAAATTCAGTTGAAATGGAGGTCTTGTTTTTTTATGAATGTTAATTTTTATCAAAATTTTTATTCCTAAAAATCTGTATGCCACAAAACTGTAACTTTGTAGCGAAAAGATACTTGAAATCATGATCCGTAAATTTATTACATTTTCCCTTTTACTTGTAATAGCTATATCCTGCTCAAAAACAGCGGATGTGGTTGATTATGGCCCAACCGACAAAAAAATAATTGAAGATTATATAACGGCACACAATATAACCGGCGCAAAATCAACAGCTTCCGGGTTATATTATGTTGTTCAAAAACCAGGAAGCACCAATCACCCAAGCATAAAATCGTATGTATCTGTCAATTACAAGGGCTATCTTACTGATGGAACAGTATTCGATAGTTCTTACCATCTTGGACAACCCTATTCAAATTTAGTTACCATATTTGTAAAGGGATGGCAGGAAGGCTTGCCATTGGCAGGAGCTGGCGGCAAAATACAACTTTTTATCCCGTCAGCATTAGGATACGGTTCAACGGTAATGTCCGGCATCCCGGCTAATTCTGTTATACTTTTTGATATTGAATTGGTGGACTTTTACTAAAAACCATGTCCGGTAGCAGTAACGGCACAATACTTGATTTCGGCCAGGCCTACAGGAAAGCCGCTGATTATTGCGCAATCCAGGATCGTTGTATAAGTGAGATGCGGCTGAAATTTATCAATTGGAATATTGATAGAAGTTATATCAATAGCATTATTAGCAAACTTATCGAGGAAGGGTTCCTTGATGAAAAAAGATTCGCTTTAAATTATGCCGGTGGGAAATTCAGAATTAACGGGTGGGGAAGATTAAAAATTGCTGCAGGTTTAAGGGCCAGGAATATCCCGGCTTCGTTGATTCAGCAAGCTCTTTCCACTTTCGAAACAGATGCGTATTCTATATTTTTAAACACATTACTTCAGAAAAAACTCAGTCAACTTGGTGGCGACACTTTACAGAACCGGCAAAAAGCAGCCTTTTTTGCAGCTTCACGGGGCTTTGAACAAGGACTGATAGCAATACAATTGCGCGATATCGACATATCAGATTTATAAATACAAACAACCTATGATAACTAACGAATCCCTAAAAGAACTATCAAAGCGGCTCGAAGCGCTGAGGAGGTTCCTTTGACGTCGATACTAAACTTGAACTCATCGCCGAAGAAGAAAAATTAACAGAATCTCCTGGTTTTTGGAATGATCCGAAAAAAGCTGAATCTGTCCTCAAATCCATACAGGAAAAGAAAAGCTGGACTAATGCTTTTACCAATGCAGAGGTTTCCTTGGCAGATTTAAATGTTTTAGTGGAGTTTTTCCAGGCCGGGGAAGCCACGGAACATGAGGTTGAAGAAAGCGTTCAGAATACTGAAAAGTTATTCGATGATCTCGAATTCCGGAATATGCTCAGCAACGAAGAAGATGGCCTTTGTGCCATCCTTCAAATCAATTCAGGCGCCGGTGGAACCGAAAGCCAGGATTGGGCGCAAATGCTGATGCGCATGTACATCCGCTATGCCGAACGAAATAATTTTAAAGTCCGTGAACTCGATTTAAACGAAGGCGATGGTGCCGGCATAAAATCTGTTTCTATCGAAATTGAAGGTGATCATGCTTTTGGATACCTGAAAGGCGAAAACGGAGTGCACCGCTTGGTTCGCCTCTCCCCTTTCGATTCGGCTAACCGGCGCCATACTTCTTTTGCTTCGGTGTATGTTTATCCCGTTGTAGACGATAATATTGATATTCAGATCAGTGCCGCTGATATCAGCTGGGATACTTTCCGAAGCAGTGGTCCAGGCGGACAAAATGTGAACAAAGTTGAAACAGCCGTGCGTCTCTACCATGCTCCATCAGGAATTGTGGTAGAATGCCAGGTTACCCGTTCGCAGCAGCAGAACCGCGACAAAGCCATACAGATGCTCAAGTCGCAGTTATATGAAATTGAACTGCGAAAGAAAAAAGAGGCCCAGGCCGAAATTGAAGGCAACAAGAAAAAAATCGAATGGGGATCACAAATCCGAAACTATGTACTTCATCCATACAAAATGGTGAAAGACATACGAACCGGCCACGAAACGTCCAATGCATACGAAGTACTCGATGGCGACCTCAATGATTTCATCAAATCGTACCTGATGGAATTTGGCAGGAGTGATTCGTAAACAGAATAAAGGCATAACCGGTATAAAATTCAGGAATACAATGAAGCAATAATAAACTTCTGTGTATTCCTGACTTGTTTATAAAATGTCCCATCACGAAAGTAGATATTTCTATTCCTGACAAAATCATTTTACATATAAATTTTTCTATCTTTGAATGGTAATCAACCTTTCTTAAAGATATTCCTATGATAACTATTTACCACAACCCAAAATGTCGCAAATCGCGGGAAGGATTGCAGTACATTCAGGATAAAGGACTGGAATACACTGTAGTAGAATACCTCAGGAATCCAATTACCCGCGAACAATTTAAGGAGCTGCTGATGAAACTCAACATGCGTCCTGATCAGATTGTGCGTACGCAGGAGGATGAGTACAAGGAAAAATTAAAAGGAAAACACTTTACCGATGAAGAATGGATTACTATCCTGCTCGAAAATCCCAAATTGATCCAGAGGCCGATTGTAGTGAAGAATCATAAAGCGGTTCTTGGGCAGCCGGTGGATGAGATTGAAAGGTTATTTGAGTAATACTAAGTTTATATGCAAGACATTCCGTTTCAGGTTAAAAGAAATAAAACGTATTGATAAGCAAGGCGTTGCATCTCTAAAAAAATCATCCAAAATATCTCCATCTATGAAATACCGCATCGAAAAAGACACCATGGGACCCGTTGAGGTTCCTGCCGATAAATACTGGGGGGCTCAAACCCAGCGTTCGAAGGACAACTTCCGTATCGGCGACGGGCATATGCCGCTGGAAATCATCAGGGCATTTGCCGTTTTGAAAAAAGCTGCCGCACTTACCAATCGCGATCTGGGTGTGTTAGCCGCTGAAAAATGCGACCTGATCGGGAAAGTTTGTGACGAAATTTCAGCCGGTAAACTCGATGATCAGTTTCCACTGGTAGTCTGGCAAACCGGTTCAGGTACACAAAGCAATATGAATGTGAATGAGGTTGTAAGCAACCGGGCACATGTGATTGCAGGTGGAGTTCTGGGTGAAGGCAAAAGCCCGCTGCACCCTAATGATGATGTAAACAAATCACAAAGCAGCAACGATACTTTCCCTACAGCCATGTCGATTGCCGCTTATAAAATGCTAATCGATGTCACACTTCCAGGCGTTCAGAAACTCCGGGACACCCTCGCTGCCAAAGCCCTTGAATTTAGCAAAATTGTAAAGATTGGCAGAACTCATTTAATGGATGCAACTCCTTTAACACTGGGACAGGAGTTTTCCGGATATGTTTCTCAGCTGGATCATGGAATGAAAGCCATAAAAAATACCTTTCCACACCTGGCGGAACTTGCACTTGGAGGAACCGCGGTCGGAACTGGTATAAATACACCAAAAGGATACGATGTAAAAGTAGCTGAACATATCGCTTCGCTAACCGGCCTGCCTTTTGTAACTGCAGAAAATAAATTTGAAGCTCTCTCGAGCCACGACAATATTGTGGAGGCTTCGGGCGCACTCAAGACTTTGGCCACCAGCCTGATGCATATTTCCAGCAATATCCGTTTGCTGGCTTCCGGACCGCGGTGCGGCATAGGCGAATTGCATCTGCCCGAAAACGAACCCGGCTCATCTATTATGCCTGGAAAAGTAAATCCTACACAAAATGAATCTCTGACCATGGTTTGTGTTCAGGTGATAGGTTGTGATGCCGCCATCACAGTTGCCAATACACACGGCCATTTCCAGCTGAATGTGTTCAAACCGGTAATGATTTATAATTTCCTCATGGCAGCCCGCCTTATTGGTGATGCCTGTGTTTCATTTAATGAGAATTGCGCTGTTGGCATCGAAGCGAATCTAGCTTTTATAGGCAAAAACCTGGAAAATTCTTTGATGCTGGTTACAGCACTCAACACACATATCGGTTACGAAAATGCAGCCAAAATTGCCAAGAAAGCTCACCATGAAGGTACAACGCTGCGCGAAGCTGCAATGGCTCTGGGATTGGTTACCGACGGACAGTTTACGGAATGGGTTGATCCATCAAAAATGATTGGATAAAAGATTAGCACATTTAATATAACGCCCTTTGGAGATCTTTGCTTCAGAGGGCTTTTCTTTATTTACACTCAAATATTGCTAAAAAAAGAAATATCAGAAAATCAGTAATTGCATTTTCAAAAAGAAATTGAACTCAGAAAAACATTAAAACTAATAATTTGGGCCCTGATCTGGCACTGAATTTCTCTAAACATGGCTTTGCTGCTATACAAGAATCACAGGCAGATTCATGATTATTCGTTATCTTTGCACAATGGCTTACTAATAAAATTGAAAATTCTTAATCACAACGCTTTTATGTCGGAATCGAAAAGAGTAAAAATAATTGAACTGCTGAAAACGCCCGAAAAAACGGGTATAGGAAATAGCGTAACTATTAAAGGTTGGGTTCGCACCAAACGCGGCAATAAAAATGTTGCTTTTATTGCATTAAATGATGGCTCAACTATCCATAGCATACAGGTGGTTGTTGATTTGGCAAATTTTGACGAGGAACTTTTGAAACAGGTAAATACAGGTGCTTGTTTATCTGTAACCGGCACATTGGTGGAATCGCCGGGCGCCGGGCAATCTGTTGAAATACATGCTTCACAGATCCTGGTTTACGGTGGAGCCGATCCCGAAGTGTATCCTTTGCAGAAAAAAGGACATACGCTCGAATTTTTGCGTGAAATTGCGCATCTCAGGCCTCGGACCAATACTTTTGGCGCTGTTCTGCGAATCAGGCAC
>CAIWMA010000055.1 GCA_903913645.1 uncultured Bacteroidales bacterium
GGGAGCTTATCGCGCCGGTGCATGGGTTTCGGCCATTGCCGTTCCCGAAAATCCCGGTGAAAAGTACAAATACACTTTTTTTGTAGCCGGGCGAAATGGCGGCGTTTGGAAAACCGTAAATTACGGCACTACTTTTTATCCTGTTTTTGAAAAGTACGGAGTAACTACCATCGGCGCAATAGCCGTGGCACCAACAAATCCGGATGTGGTTTGGGTAGGAACAGGTGAATCGTACAATGCCCGGTCTTCTTTTGCCGGGAATGGAATTTACAAGTCAACCGACGGTGGCGAAACATACACCAATATGGGTTTAAAGGATTCGCATCACATTGCCAAAATCATTGTTGATCCTAAAAATGCTGATATTGTTTACGTTGCCTCAATGGGTCATCTTTACACAACCAATGCCGAACGTGGAGTTTTCAAAACTACCGATGGCGGAAAAACCTGGGAAAAGGTTCTTTTTGTCAATGATAAAACCGGCGTAATTGATCTGATCATGGATCCATCAAATCCATTGGTTTTGTATGCATCGGCTTACGAGAAGACCCGCTATCCCTGGCATTTCGAAGCCGGCGGGAAAGGCAGCGCCGTTTACAAAACAACTGATGGTGGTAAAACCTGGGCTAAAACTTTAAACGGACTTCCTGATGGCGAGTTAGGCCGAATTGGCCTGGCCATCAGCAAAAGCAATCCCAAAATCGTGTATGCCGTTGTTGAAAACCTGAATCCAAAAGACCCGACCAAGGAACTAAAAACTGAGGGCATGATGAATACTTCCCGCGATAATTATTACGATCAGCTTAAGGGTGGCGAAGTATATCGTTCGGAAAATGGTGGACAGTCGTGGCTGAAAATGAATGAGGATAAATTCAATGTCAGCTCAAAAGCAGCGTATTCGTTTAACCAGATTTTCTGCAATCCGCAAAATCCCGATAATCTTTGGGTGATAAGCGATGCCATGCATATTTCGTTCGATGCCGGCAAAACATGGACAGGCTTTGAGGGCGACACCACACATTTTCTCGAAACTATGTTCGGCGACCACCGTACCATGTGGCTCGATCCAAAAGATGGAAATCATATGCTGCTAGGCAGCGATGGTGGTATTTACGAAACTTTCGACGCAGGCAAAACAACGCGCCATTTTTACCAGATTCCGATTGAGGAAATTTATGCGGTCGGTTACGATTTTCTCACACCTTACAATATTTATCTTGGCTTGCAGGATCACGATGTATGGCGTGGCCCATCGAATGGATGGTCGGGTGAGATTGGCCCCGAGGAATGGACAACGGTTGGATCCGGCGATGGAATGTATTGCCGTGTGGATAAAGAAACAGGGCGTTGGATTTATTCCACCGGACAGTTCGGGCAGCAATTACTTTTAGATTCCTGGACCGGCAAAGCAACCCGAATTATGCCTGAAGCGGCAAAAGATAAACCCGTTTACCGCTATACCTGGGCAACACCGCTTATCCTTTCGCCTCACAATTCCTCCATTGTTTATACCGCCGCACAAATGATGCTTCGCTCGGTTAACCAGGGCAAAACCTGGGAAGAGATTAGTCCTGATCTAACAACCAACGATCCTGTAAAGCAAAACGGCCGCGGGCATATTAAATATTGTACCATTACCACATTTGATGAATCGCCATTAAAACCGGGAATTCTGTGGGCCGGAACTGATGATGGGAATGTTCAGTGTACTTACAATAATGGTTCTTCCTGGACAGACTGTACTGCAGCTCTTTCATCAGCCGGTTGTCCTGCAGGTTTCTGGACTACTCGGGTTGTAGCTTCGGCACATGATCAGGCTACGGCTTATGCAAGTTTTTCTGGCTATACAAAAGACGATTTCAGAAGTTTGCTTTTCAAAACAACTGATAATGGGAAAACCTGGAAAAAAATAAGCAGCAGCCTTCCTGACCAGCCAATCAATGTTATTACTGAAGATGCTGGCAACAAAAACCTGCTTTTCGTGGGAACTGATGGAGGGTTGTATGTAACTGTAAACGGCGGAGCAGAATGGGTTAAATTTGAAAAGTTTCCAGCTGTTCCCGTAAAAGATATCGCCATTCATCCCCGCGAAAACGACCTGATCGTGGCAACATACGGCAGGGGAGTTTATATCACCAATATATTTCCGCTCAAACAACTAAATGACACGGTGTTTGCAAATCATGCTGTATTGTTTCCTGTAAAGTGCAAACCATTGAAAAACTATTCGGATGCCGCCTGGATTGGAAACCGCCGCTTGATGGGCGATACACATCTGTTCACACCAAATGAGCCAAACGCTTTCGAAATTTACTATTATGTTCACCAGGATCAGTTTATTTCTCCTAAGAAAAAGCAGCAACCGGTTTTACCAACCATCGAAATAAGGAACGAAGCTGATAGTTTATTGAAATCATTCCAGGTGAAAGAATCTGGATTTGGTAAGGTGAAATTTCCTTTCAGAGATCTGAAAGAAGGCAAGTATTCAATTGTTCTGAAATCGAATGGTACAAACTATAAGCAAACTGCTGTCATAAAAGAATCATGGCAATGGCCGGTAGGGAATTTTGATATGCAAAAGCACTAATCTGTATCTCTTTTAAAATTTCAATTTAAGTAAAACAATATGATAAAGTATAAAACGATTTTTCTGATTTTGACAACTTTCATTTCCTGTGCTTACAGCCAGACAAGCGAACGCCTGTCGCTAACGCCCCCAATGGGTTGGAACAGCTGGAATAAATTCGGGTGCAATGTTTCCGAAAAACTGATCAAAGAGATGGCTGACGTCATTGTGAAATCGGGTATGAAAGATGCCGGTTATCAATATGTTGTAATTGATGATTGCTGGCAGATAGGCCGAGATAAGGAGGGCAATATTATTCCTGATCCTGATCGTTTTCCTTCAGGAATGAAGGCGCTGGCTGACTATATTCATTCTATTGGGCTGAAATTCGGAGTTTATTCGTGTGCTGGTTCGCTCACCTGCCAGGGTAGGCCCGGAAGCCGTGGTTACCAGTTTCAGGATGCCCGGCAATATGCCGCCTGGGGAGTTGATTACCTCAAATACGACTGGTGTTCCGACGAAGGTCAGAACGCCAAAGCAGCGTACAAAACAATGACTGATGCATTAGCGATTTGTGGCCGGCCTATTATTTTCAGCATTTGTGAATGGGGTGAATCCAAACCCTGGGAATGGGGAAATGGTGTTGGGAATTTATGGCGCACAACTGCTGATATCCGTGATTGTTTCGATTGCCAACTCGACTGGGGCGGACTTGGTGTTTTGCAAATCCTGGACAAGCAGGTTGGACTTGAAAGTTATGCCGGACCAGGCCACTGGAACGATCCGGATATGCTGGAAGTTGGCAATGGCGGAATGACAAACGGTGAATATAAAGCCCATTTCAGCCTCTGGAGTATGCTGGCATCGCCTTTAATGGCAGGAAACGATCTACGAACTATGGCTCCCGAAATAAAAGAAATCCTTACGAACAAGGATGTAATTGCCATTAACCAGGATACGCTTGGTTTACAAGGGTATAAATTCATCGATTTCAATGACCTTGAAGTCTGGGTGAAACCACTAGCCGGAGGCGAAGCCGCATTTTGTTTCCTGAACAGAAGCAATATGCCGGTTGACCTGAATTACGACTGGAAAAAACACGGAATGTACCACGAATCCATCGCTAAAAGTAAATTTAATATTAAGGCTAACGAGTATGATGTTATTGACCTCTGGACGAAAAAGAACCTGGGTGCTACAAATCAGAATATTAAGGCTACCATTGCCGGTCATGAAGTCTTGATGGTCAGGTTAAAAATAAAAAAGTAGCTACAAGTGAAATAAATTAAAAATGGAAAGATTATTCAGCAGTCGGTTTTCTCAATTTGCTTTTCCTTTATTATCAGATCAGAAGAGAAGTCTGGCTTTCAGATTACTCGCTTTTGATTGTGGAATTCAACTTTTCCCTAAGATAAATAGATGGAAACAGTTCTTATTTTTCCTTTTATTTTTAATTAATAATACTGTCGTTTTTTCTCAAAAAGGGATACCGCATTTGCATTACGAGGTTTCAATCCCTCAGCCTGCAAGCCATACATATGATGTAGAATTAGACTGCAGTAACTGGGAGCAGGATACCATCCATTTCAAAATGCCTGTTTGGATGCCCGGTTATTACCAGGTAATGGATTATGCAAATTCGGTGGAAAATTTATTGGTAAAAGAGGACAATGGGAAAATCCTGCCTGTTGAAAAAATAAGAGATAATACCTGGCTTGTTTCTGGTGTCAAAAACAAATCCTTCATCGTAAAATATACTATAAGGACAAAATCTCAATTCGTAGCAAATAGTTATGTGGATAGCGCACATGCTTACATCATACCTGAAAATACATTCCTATATATCGAAGGTTATCTTAATGTTCCCGTTTCTGTTAACTTTTCGATGAATAAAGCATGGAATAAAATTGCGACAGGTTTGGACCCTCTCGCGGGCAGGCCAAATGAATTTACTGCAGCTGATTTTGATGTACTTTACGATTGTCCTGTTCTTATTGGAAATCTTCAGGAACTGCCTTCATTCAAAGTAAAAGGAATTGAACACCGGTTTATAGGTTACAATATTGGGGATTTCGATCGGATACTTTTTATGGATAATTTGAAAAAAATTGTTGAAGCAGCGTCAGGCATTATCGGCGACATCCCTTATAAACATTACACATTTATTGGAATTGGCCCCGGAAGAGGCGGCATTGAACACTTAAACAATACCACCCTGAGTTTTGATGGCAACGGATTGAATAAGCCGGTAGCAATGAATAAAATGATGAATTTTATTGCTCATGAATACTTCCACAATTTCAATGTAAAGCGCATACGGCCATTTGAACTTGGGCCATTTGATTATGATAAAGAGAACAGAACGAATCTGCTTTGGTTTAGCGAAGGATTGACAGTGTATTATGAATATTTAATTGTAAAAAGGGCCGGACTGGCAGACGCGGGCACATTTTTGTCATTCTTCGATGGAAACCTGGATGCTTTCGAAAATGATCCTGGCAGGTTTTATCAGTCGTTACAGCAGGCAAGTTACAACACGTGGAGTGACGGTCCGTTTGGGACCAACGGCGGTGGACCTGATAAAGCTATTTCTTATTATGATAAAGGACCTCTTGTGGGGCTGCTCCTGGATTTTGAAATCAGGAATGCCACAGAAAATCAGAAATCACTTGATGATGTGATGCGATTGCTTTACCGGAAATATTATGTGGTGGGAAACCGGGGATTTACAGAAGCTGAACTTCAATCAACCTGTGAACAGGTGGCAGGTATTTCCCTGGCAAGCATTTTCGAATATATTTACACCACAAAAGAAATCGATTATTCAAAGGATTTAGCTTATGCAGGATTAAAAATCGACAAACAAAGTATCGGATCAAAAGGGGACGCAGACACATTCAAATTCAAGATAACCAGGATAGAGAACCCCACAACTTTACAGGCAGCCATTTTGAAATCATGGCTGGGAGAATAATATGGGTAGCAAAATGGTGCAACTAGTTGTAGTACATTATTTTACGACAACGTTACGATTTACTATTCTTTCCTTCTTTCTGTAAGCGTAATGTAAGGAAGGCAGAATTATCAAAACAGACATTTAACAACCTTTCTGCTACACCGCCTCAACGTCTTCAATGGTTTTATGTTTTGGTTTACCCGGCAATTCAGAGCCTGTTTCAGTTATATGGAAGTTAGCCTTTGGTCAATCAGTTCGGGAATAAAATAAATGCCAGGTTCAATGGCAAAAAAACCGGTTCCAGTTTACATCCAAGACAGAATGATTTTAGTACGAAGAAATAAAGAAAAGTTCTGTCCTGCCTGAAATGATACTCATTATCGACATAACTCATCGGGCTTTCATCGTTTCCCGATAATAAAATCAGGCCTGAGCCTATTTATTTTCTGAGCTTTTGGTGTCGTTGAAAATAATTGGCTTTTGAAAACATAACAGGGATTGTATCTTTAGTAATAGTACAAAACAGGAATCTGCCATTTACTCCATTAATTAGAAAGTGATCCGGTTATTTGTGTGAAATCATCCCTTTTAAGCAACTCAAAAAGATTTGTTTTTTCCATTCAAAATAGCATTAAATTCCCGGCACAAATGGCCGGAAATACCCATAATTTTATTGTGAGCAGTATAATTTCTAATTTTTTTCCAGAAAAAGTCTGCGGAACATCAAAAAAGTATATTTTTATACCCACAAGTGTAAATCCTACACTTAAAATCCTGATTTATTCTCTAGCTCCACTTCTCCTGATATTATTATCTGAATTAAGTTACCTGAATTAATGATACGATTAGCATTCTTAACTATTTTGCTGTTTCTGAGTAGCTTTGTTGTGCTGGGTCAGGATATTAATCTGAGGTTCCAGCACATAACTACTGAGCAGGGCTTGTCGCAGAATACCATCGATTGTATTATGCAGGATAGCCGTGGATTTATGTGGTTCGGCACATGGAACGGGCTTAACCGGTATGATGGTTATAACTTCCTGGTATTCAAATCTGAGAACCGGCAACAGGGACTATCGAATAATTTCATTTATAGCATTTGTGAAGATAATGATGGCAACATATGGGCAGGCACGAAAAACGGATTGAATAAGATTAGCCATCAAACCAATGCAATAGAGAATTTTTACCATGCCAGGAATGAGAGGAATAGTATTTCGGATAACTGTATAAACGCTGTTTATTGCGACAATCAGGGCTCCGTTTGGGTTGGAACAGCAGGCAGCGGGCTTGATAAAATTAAAACTGACAAAGAAGATGGTAAATATTTAATAACACATTACCGGAATGACAGATCAAACCCGAATTCATTACCTGGAAATCTTGTAAATGCGATCCTACAGGATAAAAAAGGATTTTTGTGGGTAGGGACAAATGAAGGCTTAGGGTGGATGAATACTGCTACCGGGAAGTTTAATATATTCAGGAATAATCCGCTGTATAGCAACAGCATTTCATCCAATACTATATTTTCATTGTTCGAGGATAAAGCCGGAATCATATGGATCGGCACCAATAACGGATTAAACAGATATGATCCGATGAAGGGAATTTTCACCCATTTCCTCACTGATCCTGACAACCCCGGAAGTATTTCGCACCTGACAGTCAATGCCATTTCTGAAGATATTGATGGCAATTTATTGGTTGGAACACTGGGTGGTTTGAACCGCTTCAATCCTGGCAATCAGAGCTTTTATCATTTTCCGCTTGGGCAAAATGATGATTACAGTTTAAACAATGAGTTTATCAATGCCATTTATGCCGATAAACAGGGAAATATATGGATAGGCAGCGACAAGGGCGGGATAAATAAATACAATAGCCAGCAAAAGGGATTCGGGTATTTCGCATCCAATCCTTCAAAGTCAAACAGCCTTAGTCACAATACCATTAATTCGGTATATGATGAGCCTGCTCAGTTGTGGATTGGCACTGCCGGCGGCGGGTTGAACCGTTACAATAAAATTGACAAAAAATTCACGCATTATACCAATGTTCCGCATAATCCGAATAGTATTGCCAGCAACTTTGTTTCCTCTATTTCTAAGGATCAGAAAGGGAATACCTGGATCGGGACCTGGGGTGGTGGATTAAACCAGCTGGTTTCACAAAATGGCAACGGTATTTTTAAACATTTCCGAGAAAATACCGGGACAAACAGCATCTGCAGCGATTATGTTTCTGCTATTTGGGATGACCCAAAAGGTTATTTGTTAATTGGTACATTAACCGGTCTGGAACTTTTTCATCCCGAACATGGCGTTTTTTTACATATTGCAAACCTGCCCGGATGGAAAAACCGGATTTCGGAAGTTGGATGCATACTTAAGGATAGCAAAGGCTTTTACTGGATTGGAACCAGGCTTGGTTTGTACCGGGTGGCTGCTACGGTACTGGAAAATGAGTTGCAGGATAAAAACATAGTTCGTTATACAAATAGTAATGGTGTCGAGAATTCACTTCCCGGTGATTATGTGATCTCGCTGTGTGAAGACGATAAAGGGAACATTTGGGCCGGAACATACGGCAGCGGTGTCAGCCAAATATCTGTTTCTGAACAGGGAAAGGCAGCTTTCACCAATTTTAATCAGATCAACGGGCTTTGCAACAATGTGATTTATGCCATTCAAAAGGATGAAAAAGGGAAGCTATGGCTTAGTACCGATAACGGCTTATCCCGTTTTGATCCTGATACCAGGCAGTTTAAGAATTTCTATGTCTCCGATGGTTTGCAATCGAACCAGTTTTATTGGGCAGCATCATGTGCCGGAAGCGACGGAAGGTTATATTTTGGAGGAATGGAAGGTCTCAACTATTTTTATCCCGACAGCATCAGGGACAACCGATATGCCCCCAAAGTGATGATAACGGATTTTAAAGTTTTTAATACATCCGTAAACATAGGGAAATGGAATAATAAGAAAGTTCTTCTCGAAAATGTGATCAACGAAACCTCCGAGATTGACCTTTCCTATAAGGAAAATGTATTTTCATTCGAGTTTTCATCGCTTGATTATTTTCTGCCCGAGAAAGTTCAGTATAAATACAGGATGAAAGGAGTGGATAAGGATTGGGTAACAGTGCCATCCTCCAGGAGATTTGTGACTTACACTAATCTGGAGGGCGGTGATTATCTTTTCGAGGTGAAGGCCAGTAATAGCGATGGAGTTTGGAATGATACACCCACGCAGCTTAAAATACATATTTCTCCTCCATTCTGGGCGACGACATGGTTCAGGATATTTACTCTGATGCTTCTGGCTGCTTTGGTTGTGGCGTATATCCGTTATCGTACCAGCAGGCTTCAACGGCAGAAACTTGTGCTAGAGCGCATGGTGAAGGAAAGAACCCGTTTAATCGAAACACAGAATGAACAGCTCAAATTTCAGGCAGAGAACCTTCAGGAATCGAACATTCAATTAGCTTCCGGGAAAGAACTGATTGAAGGTCAAAAAACTGAACTTGAATTGAAAAACCAGGAAATATCTGAGCAACGCGACAAACTTATTGAACTGAACAAACATGTAAAGCTGGTAAACCAGTTAAAACTTCGCTTTTTTACCAATATATCACACGAATTCCGTACACCGCTTACCTTAATACTTGGTCCGCTCGATAAGTTGATTTCATCTTGGAAAGGCGATTTAAATACCCTTGAAGCCCTTCAGCTTATCAATCGCAATGCGCAACGGTTGTTGCATTTGATTAACCAATTGATGGAGTTTCGCAAGATTGAATCCGGAAAGATGGAACTCAAGGTTTCGAACGGAAACATTAATCTTTTTCTGCAAAATATTTTTTCGAGTTTCAATCACCTGGCTTCCCAGCAGGAAATCTCATACACGTTTGTGCCGCTGCACCAATCGGCCGAGGGCTGGTTCGATCATGAAAAACTGGAGAATGTTGTTTTTAACCTGCTTTCGAATGCATTCAAATTTACTCCTTCGCATGGTGCTATCAGCCTTAGTGTTTCAATAGTAAACCAGGAATTACGTAATGACAAGCCGGGCAATGATCTTAAACCTGCAAAAAATATTCCGATGAGTCCTTTCCTGGAAATAAAAGTAACCGATACCGGGGTTGGAATTTCGGAGGAACATATTGCTCACATTTTTAAAAGATTTTACCAGGTGAATGCTTCCGAAAGCCTCAGGGTTCGAGGTTCGGGTATTGGTTTGTCTCTTTCACGCGAATTGGTAAAAGTGCAACATGGAACCATTTCGGTCGAAAGTAAGCCACAGCAAGGTTCGGTTTTCACTGTTCAGCTTCCGGTAGTTAAAAAATGCTTTTCACCGAACGAGATTCTGGACCAGCCTGTTGAAATGAAAGCATCTATTAACGACCAGGTATTGAAATTAACCGAAGAATTGCTTTCGAAAGTTCCTGAGCCCATAAGGAAAACGTATGCTGCTTCTGCCGATGGATATAAGAAACCACTTATACTTGTAGCCGAAGACAATTACGACCTGCGATGTCATATATCTGCTTCATTAAATGATGAATACAGGGTGATGGAAGCCGAAAACGGCAAGGCTGCCTACGAATTGGCAAAAGATTATAATCCGGAACTGATTTTAAGCGATATAATGATGCCGGTAATGGATGGACTGGAATTATGCAGCCGGTTGAAGAACAATCTGCATACAAGTCATATTATTGTGGTATTGCTCACAGCCAGGACTTCAGTCGAAAACTGGATCGAAGGCCTTGAAACGGGTGCTGATGATTATATTCCAAAGCCATTCGACTTAAATATTCTCAGGGTGCGTATAAGGCAGTTGATTGAGTCGCGTCGACGGTTAAAAAAACATTTTGGGAAGGAACTAACCTCCGGCGATGCTGAAGTGTCTATTTCGCAGGCTGATAATCAGTTTATGAAAAAAGTCCTTGAAGTTGTGGAGCAGAACTATTCGAATCCTGATTTCGGAGTTGAGGAATTAGTTTCAAAAATGTTTTTGAGCCATAGCTTGGTGCATAAAAAACTATCTGCCATAGCTGATCAGTCGGCAGGCGATTTTATTACCTCGTTCCGGTTGAAAAAAGCTGCTCAACTGCTTCAGCGGCCGGATATGAATGTATCAGAGATTGCTTATGAAATAGGATTCAACGACCCTAAATATTTCAGCAGGCAATTTAAAAAGTACTTTGGTATTACTCCATCGGATTACTGCAAATCTGCCACCTGATTCGGCAATCGGCAAATTCTTTAAGTTTAGAAGAGTAATTTCCCTGAAATTTGAAAAGATCCAAGTCTCAAAACCCTGGCCCCGAATTCAAAAATAAGCCAAAGTGGGAACTCTGCCCGGAATTTGGAATATGATTTTTGGGACTTGTAATTTTTATTCTTTTATAGTAAATGTTCGGGTTTGCAGCTGCTTTTTCTCCTGGCAAGTTTCATTCACACAGCTGGTAATGAGCATGAATTCAAGAGCTTAATTACTAAAGGCGTTATGTGGTAAGCTGTTTGGCTACTTGAGTGGTGTAATAATTGCAAATACAAAATTCTCCACCATTTATACAGAATCCTCCACCCTCCCGCTTTCAGGATGTGCTTTCTTTGCAAGTGTAATTTTCACACTTAAAAATATTTGAATTACGTATTAACCAAACACAATCAAACTAACACTTAATTTTTAACAAAATGAGAAAAAAGCTACTAATGAAAGCTTGCCTGCTTAATTTGTTTTTCCTGTTCTTTTTTACAGGGACTTTGATGGCACAGCAATTTAAAGTATCCGGAACGGTAAAGGATTCCAAGACCAGCGAATCATTGGTCGGGGTAAGTGTCGGGGTGAAGGGGACAACTACAGGGACAATAACTGATGTCGACGGGAAATACACCGTATCAGTAAGCAGCCCGAAAGTTACTCTTACATTCAGTTATGTTGGCTACACCCAACAGGACATCGCAGTAAACGGCCAGAATCAGATTGATGTTAGTCTGGTTTTGTTAGCTACCCAGTTGGACCAGGTAGTAGTAATCGGGTATGGTACACAAAAGAAATCGGACCTTACAGGTTCCATCTCAGTGGTTAATACCAAGGAAATGAGCAGGGTTGCAACCAATGACGTTTCTAAAGCATTACAGGGAAAAGTTGCCGGCTTGAGCGTACAGAGCGGCGGTGAGCCAGGAGCTATACCAATTGTGAAAATCAGGGGTATCAGTTCCTTTAACAATACGTCACCTCTTTATGTGATTGATGGTGTTATGACCCCGGTTAACGACTATCCGATGTCGGACATCGAATCGATGCAGGTATTGAAAGATGCTTCAGCTGCTGCTATTTACGGATCACGTGCAGCCAATGGAGTTATCATCATCACTACCAAACGCGGACAGAGCGGAAAAATGAAAATTAACTACAACGGATATGTAGGTGTGCAAAATATTGTTAACCGGTATAATGTGTGCTCAACTCCGGAATACCAGAAACTTGTTAATACAGCTACCTATAATGCTGCTATGACCTATCCCGCTTATTCGGGTATATTGAAAGACACTCTTCCGTTTAACAATCCTAAAGATCCACGGTTCAGTACCACAAATACCGACTGGCAGAAAGAAAGCCTGAAAACCGGTATGATTACTGATCATTCCATATCATTATCAGGAGGTAATGAGAAATCAACTTTTAATACATCGTTTAACTATTTTGACCAGACCGGAACCATGGTTGGTAACGGACCCAATTATAAAAGGTATTCAATTACAGCTAATTCCGACCACAATTATGGAAAGTTCAAATTTGGTGAAACCATGAACTATACCTATGTTGACCAGGATTTACAAACATTTCTCAAAGACAACACTTCAGTATCCTTTATGGTTGAAGCTGCCCCGACAATCCCGGTTTATGACGCTACTACCGTTGATGGTTACGGCGCTTCCAATAAAGTACTCGATGGATCGTATACTGCCAATGTGGTAGGCATGAACAGCATGATTGTAACCAATTCAAAACGGTATAAGTTTTTTGGCAATGCTTACGGCGAATATGCATTTGCATCGTTCCTGAAGTATAAGCTGAGCTTAACATATGATCGCACTGATTTTAAGGATTACAACTGGCATCCGATACACAATCTGGGTTGGGCCTATATAAATGATAAAGCATTTATGCACGACAACAGGAGTGCCGCATCAACAGCAAATATTGAACAAACCTTAACTTTTGATAAGAAATTTGGAGAACACTATTTAAACGTGATGGTTGGTACTTCAGCTCTTGATTATAAGTATAATTATGCAAATACATACGCTGAAGGATTCACTCAACCTTACTTTAAACAGATTAGTAATGGTTCAACAACTTCAGCAACCGGTTACGAATCCGAAAGTCGCTTGATTTCATATTTCGGACGCTTGATTTATAATTACCAGGATAAGTATCTGGTAACAGGATCGATACGGCGCGACGGATCAAGCCGTTTTTCTCCAAGTAACCTTTGGGGGAATTTCCCATCGGTAGCAGCAGGCTGGAAGATCAATAACGAAGAGTTTTTGAAAGGTGTAAAGATCATAAACCTGTTGAAAATAAGGGCCAGCTGGGGTAAATTAGGCAACCAGGAGATTGGTGATTACAAGTATTCAGCACAAATCAACCCATATGCATCCTATGTTTTTGGCGGCGCTCTCAATTCAGGTTCTGCACAAATATCCTATGTTGACCCTGCCATTAAATGGGAGTCAAAAACAACTTCAAATATAGGTTTAGATGCTGAAATGCTGAATAACAGGCTGAGTTTTTCGGCCGAGTATTATTACAGCAAATCAACTGATATGCTTATCGGGGAAATCATTCCATATTCCACCGGTGTTTATAATTGGTTAGGCCCTACAGTAAATTATGCTAATGTTGAAAATAAAGGTTTCGAATTCACAGGTGGCTGGAGAGACCAAATCGGAGATTTTAATTACAGCATCAATGGCAATTTCTCAACTCTTAAAAATAAAGTACTTAAACTCGGTAATGACAACAACCCGGTTTATGGAATAATAAGTAAAACGGATATTGGAACTTCTGTTGGTGAACTATATGGTTATGTAATTGATGGTATTTTCCAAAACAAGAGCGAAATAGACGCGGTAAATGCAAATGCTGTTGCCAAACAAGGCGCAGGGGCAGTTTATCAGACAAATGTTACTTCACCTGGCGATTACAGATTTAAAGATCTGAACGGTGATGGTATTATCAACGATAAAGACCGCTCATACCTTGGAAGTGCCATTCCAAACCTGTATTTCGGACTCAGCTTGTCTGTTTCCTACAAATTGCTTGATTTCGCAGTTTCAGGAAACGGTTCGTCAGGGAATAAAATATTTAATCAGATACAAGCATCCCTCGAAAGTGGTGCAGGAGCTGATCAGTATTCAACAAGGATGTTGAATGCCTGGAGCTCTACAAATACAAATACCGATATTCCAAGGGTAGTAATGGGTGATCCTAACGGGAATACCCGTAATTCTTCACGTTGGCTCGAAAACGGTAATTTCTTCAAGATTACCAATGTTGAAATCGGATTTACACTACCATCAGAGCTTTTGAAAAAAGCCAAAATTAATACTCTCAGGGTATATGCCAAGGCTCAGAACCTGTATACTTTCACAAAATATACCGGTTTCGACCCTGATTTTGGAAGCAATACAACAGGAGGCCGTTCCCTTTTCGACCGGGCTGTTGACCAGGCATCATATCCGGTAAAATCCTTTAATGATTATGGTGGCGGTTTGCCTAATCCAAGAACATTCTTAATCGGAGTTCAGTTAGGTTTATAAATGAACAATTAATTTTCTTAAAAAATTGATGAAAATGAAAACAATAAAAATCTTTATACTTTTCCTGACAATCGGACTCCTGTTCCAAGGCTGCTCCAAGGATTATCTGAAGCTCGATAACCCAAATCTTCAAACGACTTCAACTTTCTGGCAAACAGAAGATCAGGCCATATTAGGTGTTAATGGAATTTATCATGCACTGGGTTACGACGGCACTTTTATGCGTTTCGAACCCGCGTGTTTAGACAGTCGCGACGATATCACAAAGTCGCCAAGTCCGTGGGACGCTTTTTCAGCTGTTGCCCAGTTTAATCTCAGGGCTACCAATTATATGCCTGAAGCAATGTACGTTGCCCATTTTGATATCATAAAAAGGGCTAATGCAGCCCTCGCACATCTTCCGGCAGTTAGCTATGTTCACCCTGAAATGCAAGGCAGGTTAAGAGGCGAGGCATTGTTCCTTAGAGGATTGGCCTATTCATACGCCGTTCTGTTCTTCAACCACATTCCTTTGATCCTAGAAGACCCGAAAACTTCAGCCGACTTTTACAATATGCAGGTTGATGCATCCCTGGTTTGGGAACAGATTGAAAAGGATCTTGCCGAAGCCGCAACTTTATTGCCGGCAAGCTATGATGCCGCAAATTTAGGCAGAGCAACCAAAGGAGCCGCTTTATCATACCTGGCTAGGGCTTACTTCCAGAATAGAGATTACACAAAAGCTGCTGAACTTTTTAAACAAGTGATTGATTCTCATGTATATTCCCTTATGCCAAATTATGCCGATAACTTCACTGAAGACAAGGAGAATAATGCTGAATCCATTTTCGAAGTTCAGTTTCAGCGTATGAGTCAGCCGAATTTAAACTGGGTGGGAGCTCCTGTTGCTGACAATGACCATACTACAGCAAGGGGTATAACTTATGCACCGGCACCATTCGGATGGGGCGATATGGCTATAAACAAATGGATATTTGATGAGTACAGGATGGAAAAAACAATCTCAGGCGACTACGATCCCCGTTTGTATGCTACCATTACTTTCGACTATCCGGGTTGTACTCTCTATGGACAAACATTCCAGCAAGTCTGGGGTGCTGATCCAGGGTTAACAAAATTCTATTGCCGCAAATATGAAAATGTAAATTCGGGCAGGCCTAATGAATTTGACTGGCGTTCGGGAATCAACGAAAGGGTAATGCGTTATGCCGATGTACTGCTGATGTACGCCGAGTGCGAGATACAGGCAGGAAGCAATGCTGAAGCTGCAAAATATATTCAATTGGTTCGCGACCGAGCCAACCTACCTGATCGTGAAGCAGAATTTACTGCATATTCCAAGAGTCAGTTAATGGATCAGCTTGCTCATGAGCGTGCATTGGAGCTTTGCCTGGAAGGCCATCGTTGGGATGATATTATGCGCTGGGACTGGATAAAAGATCCTGCTAAACTGGCGATGTTAAAAGCGCATGATGCTGAATGGAATGGTTATACGCCTGGCAAAGAATATATGCCTATTCCCCAGATCGAAATGGATACTAATCCAGGCACTATTCAAAATCCAACTTACTAGTTACTGGAGAATTAATCTGGTATTAAAAACCACATATATGGTATCTGGCAAAATAACTTAACCTGGTCAGATTCTATAAAAAGCAGAGATGAACGCAAGGGAAAGCTTTTTTCCCTTGCCTCATCACTAAAATATAATTCAGAGCTGGTTACTCTGGTTATAGGTTGATGGTTGGTTAGTGTTGATATAAGTCGTCGGTTATCATGTTTATTACCCGATTTCCGGCGACTTATTTCACATCTGGGTTACTGCGGCAAATATCTAAGAATTTCCTTTGCACTTGAGAGATGATCATATACATACACAGGCTTTTATTCGCTTTTATTTTTTGGGTATTCTTACTTATACAGCTTGAAACAACAAGCGGCTGTAAAAAAGAGGACCCCAAGACGAATGATACTGTTGTAACTCCTCCTGTGATCATTCCGGATTCAGTAATGCCAACTTATTCAGATGATTACGGCCAGTATGCTTCTATAGATAACTCAGGCTACTGGGGACCTTATAATCTGCATGATCCATCCATCATCAAATACAAAGATTACTATTATATTTATTCCACCGATGCCTCTTATGGCAATAATGGTAAATGCGGCATCATGTTGCGCAAATCCAAAGACCTTGTTAACTGGAAATTTGTAGGCTGGGTATTTAATGGTGTTCCTCCAAAAGCGCTCGCGTTTATGCAGGCTAACCAACCAGGTTATAAGCAAATATCTATCTGGGCACCCTATATAATTAAGGTTGGCGATCAGTTCAGGTTATACTATTCAGTTCCGGGAAACGACATTCACCTTGCCTGTATTGCTCTTGCCACCAGCTTGTATCCCGATGGCCCATGGAAGGATGAAGGCATTGTGCTCACATGCATTCCTGGCGATCTGTATAATGCCATTGATCCTTCGGTCACAATTGATGCAGTTACAGGTAAACATTGGATGACTTATGGTTCTTACGATGACGGAATCTTCACTGTGGAACTCGATCCGGCCACCGGTAAAAGAACTAATGGCAGTGATCTGGGCAAGAAAATTGCAATGAGAACGCAACGTCACGATGCCATCGAAGGTTCTGAAATTTTGTATAATCCCGATCAGAAAATGTATTACCTTTTCGTATCGTACGACTGGCTCGAAGACAACTACAATGTACGCGTTGGGCGGTCATCAACTCCTGACGGACCTTTTCTCGATTTCAACGGCAACGATATGGCTGCCCCGGGCGATAATTTACCGATGATTACAGCTCAATACCAGTTTAATAATCATTCGGGATGGCAGGGATTCGGGCATTGTGCTGTTTTTAATGATGCCGGGAACTATTATTATGTAAGCCAGGCGCGCCTTGGTTCGAACAAATACTTTATGGATCTGCATATCCACCGCTTGATCTGGACTCCTTCGGGCTGGCCCGTAATTTCGCCCGAGCGATATGTTTATGTGCCGCAAACAATGATCACTTCTGACAGTATTGTCGGGAAATGGGAACACATTGACCTGGTAAAAACAACGTCTAAAAACCAATCCATAACCATTGAATTACTTGCTAACGGAACTATATCAGGTGTAGATGCATCCAGTTGGACCTTCAGTAACGGCTGGCTAACATTAAAATTCCTGAATGAAGAAACTGTTTACTCTGCAAAAGTTTTTAGGGAATGGGACTGGGAAAATAAGAGACAAACAATAGTTTATACTGGCAATTCGGTTAGCGGGCAATCAGGTTGGGGCAAAAAAATAATAAATTAGATCATTTCCAAAAACTGCAAGCACAGTTCTTATTGTAATGATCCAAATAAGGAAATCAATATGAAAAAGTCACTTTTCATTTTTATAATCATCCTAAGTGTTACGTTTCTGCGTGCGCAAACTACCATGACTATTGATGCTTCAAAACCCGGAGCCGATATCAGCAAAGATCTTTATGGGGTATTTTTCGAAGAAATCAATCATGCTGTCGAAGGTGGTTTATATGCCGAACTGATCCGCAACCGTGGTTTCGAGGAAAACCGTATGCCGGAAGGAATGACCCGCGAAGGGGATTTTCTTCGCACTCCTAAAGGTTGGAAACATCACTATGCTGAACCTGCAAGTCTCGCCGGGTGGTCACTTTCTGTTACTGGGAAAGCTGTTTCTACAATTAGCCAGGTATCGGTCAATCCACTAAATACTGCAACCCCAAACTCCCTTCAACTGGATGTTAAAGTAGTAAAATCCGGTAGTGTAAGTGTAATAAATTCAGGTTTCTGGGGAATTGAAATAGAAAAGGGTAAAAAATACAATCTTTCTTTTTATGCACATGGCGATCCTACTTTTAAAGGCGAGCTCGAAGTAAGGCTCGAAGGACCGGATGGCAGCATACTTGGAAAGGAAAAAATCAAAGGAATTGGTGCTGCATGGCAGAAGTTCACATGTTCAATAGAAGCAAAAGCAGGAAATTCAAAAGGCAGATTTTGTATTTCACCTTTATCGGCCGGTACTGTTTGGTTTGATGTTGTTTCATTGTTTCCTGATGATACGTATAAATCACGGCCTAATGGAATGCGGAAGGATATTGCCGGCTTGATCGAAGAGTTTAAACCCGGATTTCTGAGATTTCCCGGGGGCTGCATTGTTGAAGGAGCGACACTGGAAAACAGGGTAAAATGGTTTAATACTATAGGTGATGTGGCTCAACGTCCGGGCCACTGGGTGTTGTGGGATTACCATGCGTCGGATGGAGTTGGCTTCCATGAGTATCTCCAGTTTTGTGAAGACCTGGGCGCAGCTCCTATGTATGTAATACCGGTTGGAATGTCGTGCCAGTTTCGCAAAAGCGAAGTAGTACATAAAGATGAACTTCAGCCGTATATTGACGAAGTCCTCAATGCTTTGGAGTATGCCATGGGACCTGTAACAACAAAGCAGGGTGCTCTTCGTGCTAAAAATGGTCATCCCGAACCGTTTAAAATAAAATACATTGAAATCGGTAACGAGAATTACGGCCCCATCTATTTTGAGCACTACAATATTTTTTATAAGGCGATAAAAGCAAAATATCCGCAACTGAATACCATTACCTGTACCGATCCCGGTATGCGCGAAGCCTTCAAGCGCTCCGATTTATACGGTATTACTGAGCCAGTCGAAATGATAGATGAACATTTCTACGAAAGTCCTGATTTTTTCTACAAAAACTTTACCCGTTATGATTCCTACGACCGCAAAGGGCCATTGATTTATGCCGGTGAATATGCCGTTAAGAAATGGGAGAATACACTCAAAGGAAACCTTGATGCCTCACTTGCTGAAGCTGCCTTTATGGTTGGGATGGAACGCAATGCGGATATTGTGAAACTCAGTTCAATGGCGCCGACCTTCATCAACCTGAATGATCCGACCTGGAATCCTGATATCCTTGCTTATGACAATGCCAACGCTTATGGCAATCCGGCGTATCATGTTCAGAAACTTTTTGCGACTAATCTTGCTGACAAAACGTTGAACATCACCAACAATTACCCTAATAATGTGCTTAAACCCGTCGAAAAAGGTGTGGGCATGCTTGGATTTCAAAATTCGGACTTGCAGGCTGAATACAAGGATATCTCGGTAATAGTGAACGGCAGGAAATATGAAGGTGACAAACTATTCCCGGCCGAAGTATTGGCAAAGGCAAAAAACGGCATATGGTCCGGCAACAATGATTACCTGGCAATGCCATTCCTGAAAAGCGTTTACGATGCAGCCGGAACTGACGATTGGAACAATTATACCCTGAATTTAAAGGCTAAAGCCAATTCGATTGATGACCTCGAGTGTTTCAGCATTCTGTTTTACACAACCGGCGAAAATAAGCACTACAACTGGAACGTCAGCAGGTGGCGGAGGTACAGCTGGTTGCAGTGGTACGATAACGGGTATGAATCATACTTCGGGCAACAACCGGGATTTGTAGAACCCGGTCGCTGGTATGATATAAGTATAAAAGTTAAAGGCGATAGCATACTCTGTTACCTCGATAAAGACCTGGTTCATAAAGTAGCCATGCCGAGAAAAATAGTTCCTGGCTTGTATTCCAGTGCCGGCGAAACGAAAACCGGTGAAATCATCGTGAAAGTTGTAAATGCAACCAACGATCCCCAGCCAGCTGTAATGAAAATTAATGGTGGCGGTACACTTGATCCTACCGGTAAAGCAAATGTTATATACAACGACGATCGTTTAGCCGGCAACTCCCTGGAAAAACCGGAAAATGTTTCTATCTCAACCACTGCCATTACTGGTGTTTCCGATAGCTTTTCCTATACTTTTAAGCCCCATTCGGTATCGGTATTGACGTTAAAGAAGCAGTAAAAAAGAATAGTGAATAATGAATAGTGAACAGTGAATGATGGTTTTTTAGTTAGGTCGAGAATTATAAGTTGGATTAACCCTAACCCCCAAACCCTAACCCCGACCTATAAAACAAACGCAAAGCAATGGCAACAAAATACAGATTTATGGTAGCGGCTTCCCTGGTGGTTTTAATAAACTTCCTTGGTATGGCTCAGCCAATGTTTGTACACGATCCTGTGATGATAAAACAGGAGGGTACATATTACTTGTTTTGCACCGGCAACGGGATCAGCTTTTTCTCGTCGAAGGATATGATAGATTGGAAGCAAGAAAAACCGGTTTTCAGCTCTGGTCCTCAATGGGCAATCGACGAAATTCCTGGCTTTAAAGGACATACCTGGGCTCCGGATATTTCCTTTTATCAAGGTAAATACAGGCTGTTTTATTCTGTTTCGGCTTTTGGTAAAAATACATCGTGCATCGGACTGGCCGAAAATATTACGCTCAATCCTTCTGATCCAAAATACAAATGGGAAGATAAAGGAAAGATCATTGAATCAGTTCCCGGCCGTGACGATTGGAATGCTATTGATCCTAACCTGGTTCTTGATAATGAAGGTAAACCCTGGTTAACTTTTGGCTCTTTCTGGTCAGGCATTAAATTGGTTAAGCTTAATGATGATCTTTCTGCGCCTGCTCATCCCGAAACCTGGTATCCGCTGGCATCGCGTCCAAGAGATAGCTTTACCGCATATGATAAAGCTGGCGAAGGTTCCATCGAAGCTCCTTTTATTATTAAACGCAATAACTTTTATTACCTGTTTGTCTCGTTTGACTTTTGCTGTCGCGGAATCGAAAGTAATTACAAAGTAATGGTTGGTCGTTCAGCTGAACTTACCGGGCCCTATGCCGATAAAAATGGATACCCTATGTTAATGGGTGGTAGCACCATGGTTGTTGCCGGAAACAAAGAGTATCCCGGAGTCGGGCATAATGCAGTTTGTAATTTTGATGGCCAGGACTACATTATTTTTCATGCGTACGAAGCTGCCGAAAACGGACGGCCCAAATTATTGGTCAGGGAGCTCAAATGGGATGAGGATGGATGGCCGGTGGTAGTGCTCTAGATCCTATTGTTCGTCAAAAATCATTTTCTTGTCAGCTTGCAGAGCCTGATTTTACCCAATAAAATATTTTTTTTTAAATTACGCTCAAAATAAAAAAATAACTACATTAGCCACTTTAAGTGTAAGATATACACTTGTAAAAATTTCTACATAAATTGCCTAATAACAAACTATTATGACCCGCTATTACAAGGAATACGATCATCATCTGGTAGCCCTCGATTGCATCATTTTCGGTTTTGATGAGGGAGAGCTGAAACTTTTGCTGCTCAAACGCAAATTTGAACCGGCACAAGGGGAATGGTCGTTGATGGGCGGATTTTTAGGGAAGTCGGAGAGTCTTGATGAAGCGGCAAGCAGGATACTCAATCAACTGACAGGATTGACCAACATTTACATGAAGCAGCTTTTTGCTTTTGGCGATATTGAAAGAGATCCGGGAGCTAGAACTATTTCAATAGCATATTATGCGTTAATAAAGATTGATGAAAATGACCGTAAACTTGCCGAAACACACGGTGCTGAATGGATTTCGATCAGCAAACTTCCTGGTTTGATTTTTGACCATTCCATTATGGTCGAAAAAGCATTGGAAGCATTGAGAAGGAGAACTTCCCGTGAGCCAATAGGTTTTGAACTTCTTCCTGTAAAATTCACACTTCCTCAGCTTCAGTCGCTTTACGAAAGCATCTGCGGCGAACAGCTTGATAAACGGAATTTCAGGAAACAGATACTCGAAACCGGGCTATTGGTCAAACTTGATGAAAAAGATAAAGAATCATCCAAAAAGGGTGCTTTTTTATACAAATTCGATCATAAGAAATACAATAGTTACGTCGAAAAGGGATTTCTTTTCCAGTTGAAAGTAAAAAGCGGCCAGATCATTAAAGAAAACAATGGCATTTTACTGGATAAAAGTGCGTAAGTTTTTTATTACAGTATCGAAAAAACACCAAGAACATATTCTGCAAACACAGAGTATTTATAATCTCACAGAGTGGTCACTCTGTAAAAAAAGATGAGAAAATGGAAGAAAAATTAAAATCGGCGGCAATAATAATTCTCTTACTGGCAGGTTCTGTGGTTTCAAGGGCCCAGGAGAATGTTGTAACACTTCAGCCCGATAAAGCTAAAGTTGTTATCAGCAAAGACATTTATGGTCACTTTTCTGAACATCTTGGACATTGTATTTACGAAGGCATCTGGGTAGGTGAAAATTCTACCATTCCCAATACAAGAGGTATCCGTAACGACGTGGTGAAAGCCCTTCGCAATATGGGTATACCAAATCTCCGTTGGCCCGGTGGTTGTTTTGCTGACGAATACCATTGGAAAAACGGGATTGGGCCACGCGATCAACGTCCAACTATGATCAATACCAACTGGGGCGGAGTGACCGAAGACAATAGTTTCGGTACGCACGAGTTCATGGATCTATGTGAACAATTAGGTTGTGACCCTGTGATCACTGGCAATGTGGGAAGCGGAACGGTTGAAGAAATGTCGCAGTGGGTTGAATACCTGAATTCCGACAATGTGAGTCCTATGACTGATCTGCGCAAGAAAAACGGGCGCGAAAAAGCCTGGAAAGTGAAATACTGGGGCATCGGCAACGAGTCGTGGGGATGCGGTGGAGCTATGAGCCCCGAACATTATTTCGATGAACTGATGCAATTCTCCAACTTCTGCCGTAACTACAACGGAAACGATCTTTACAGGGTAGGAGTGGGTGCTAATGTGGATGATTATAACTGGACAGAAACTTTGATGCGACTCTGGTCGAAGAAATCGCCTTGGGAGCAACGGCTTATGAACGGAATTTCACTCCATTACTATACAGTTTGCAACACCTGGGAAGATAAAGGATCAGCAACAGTATTTACCGAAAAAGACTGGATAACAACCCTATCAAAGACGATAAAGATTGATGAGCTGATTTACAAACACCTCGCAATTATGGACAAGTACGATCCTGCTCATAAAGTTGGTCTGTCGGTTGATGAGTGGGGTAATTGGTTCAATGTTGAACCTGGCACAAACCCGGGATTTCTTTATCAGCAGAATTCACTGCGCGATGCAATGGTCGCAGGTGTAAATCTTAATATCTTTAATTCGCATGCCGATCGTATTGTGATGGCTAACATTGCTCAGGTTATCAATGTGCTTCAATCGATGATTCTGACACAAAAAGAAAAGATAGTTCTCACACCAACCTACTACGTTTTCAAAATGTATAAAGTGCACCAGGGCGCTACCCTGATCCCGTTAACGGTATCATGTCGTGATTATACTTTCGACGGCAAATCGGTTCCATCAATAAATGTATCAGCTTCAAAAGATAAGGAAGGCCGCATACATATAACTTTGGTTAACCTTGATCCAAATGCTGCAAATTCAGTTACTTTAAACCTTGGCATCACACAAAATATGAATGTTACAGGCGAAGTAATCACTTCCAAAAACATGAACGATTTCAATGATTTTGGAGTTGCTGCTAAAGTAGTTCCTGCAAAGTTTGATGGATTCAAACTCAATGGAAGTCAACTCGTTGTAAATATGCCTGCAAAATCGATCGTCAGCCTTGAGCTTGTCATAAAATAGAAAAAATCATGTTATTGAATAAACACAAATAAATTTAAATAAAATGAAAGAACCTAAAGGATTAGAAGTATGGTTTGTAACCGGAAGTCAACATTTGTACGGAAAAGAAACCCTTAAACAAGTTGATATAGATTCCGAAACCATTGCCAACGCATTAAATGCATCTGCTAAAATACCGGTTAAAATTGTATTTAAGCCTGTGGTAACCACACCTACAGA
>CAIWMA010000056.1 GCA_903913645.1 uncultured Bacteroidales bacterium
AACAACAATAAACAGAACCTCAGAAATTTGACTCCTTTCATCGTATGGCTGGTCTAAAAAGCTTCCCGGGATTAGAAAACATTGTACCTCGGTTATGCTTTTGATTTTGTTGACGAATGTAAAAATGCCTTTAGCTCAGAGAAAGCAAAATCAGTGTAACAGCTTATTTAATCAGTAGAAAGGTGTTCTTTGACTTCAGAAATTTTTCAATCCGGAGATTAAAGTCAAAGAATTATAGATTTACCAGCAGATACGGTGCCCGACTGTCCATTCAATAAAATCGGATTCATAAAAATTGTAAGCCCGCAAATTTATTCCAATAAAAGTATTTTTCAGAAAATGGTACTTGATGCCAATACGTTGATAAAACATCGGCGTCATATTTGCTGATTTCATTCGGTAAAGATAAATTCCCGGCTGAACTACCATCGATAGTTTGTCTATAACCAGTTCATATGATGGATAAATACTCAGTGCCAGATGGCGCTCAAACGGAAGATCTGCGGCATCAAGGCTGCCTCCCTCGACTACAATCTGGGAGTTTTGAGAGCCATTAAACTCCAGGGTCATCCCTAACCCTATTTTTGATTTATAACTAATTTGCCGGTTAATCGTATTGCTGATCCCGTATACAGCATAATTCACACCTTTCATGCTGGTTATCTGATTTACTCCGGCACCCTGATAAAGAACATTCCGTGCACCGCCATAACCTGAAATATTCCATTCATAAAAACCTGTGAATGGAGGTATTGGCTGTGAATGATAATGGGTAGGATCTTCATTCAAAGCATAAGATAAACTGATTTTGGTGGCTTCTGTATTTAAACCCTTATTGGGCATTTTAAGCGCTCCGTTTGAAAAGTGTGTGAATCCATATCCAATGCTGAAAGCAAGTCTTTTACTTAAAAGATATTTCAGACTCACACCTGCATCAATGTATACGGTTTTGTCTGCACTAATTGCAATATTGTTGGGATTTTCGACCGGATTGTATGAATTCCAGTTAAATGTAAGTCCCAATCCCAATTCATAATTCATACTCCAGCGTTCGTGTCGTACGAACGGGGCATTAAAGAATCCATAAAGAGCTATCGGATTACCCAGCTTTTTGGTGTTATTGAAAAATGCGGAATATATTCCCAGTCCAAAGCTGGGATAAAGGTAAATCTGCTGCCATAATTGGTCCCCGGTTGTTTGTTTGGCTAACCGCAACGAATAACCGGTGTAATTGGCATTTCCGTCGGGGTCTGTATTTTGAGCCCGTATGAATGCATTGGTTGGAAGGACATTTCCGACATCTATGCGAAATTCAGTGGTTAGATGGCTTTTAAAAACCAGCGAATCCTTAAGTGCAGATTGTGCCTGTACCAAATCAGGGAAAGTCAATTCCAGCAAGATTAGAGTCAGAAAAAGAGATTTTATCATTTAGAAACCTGAATATTCAAAATACAGACCAAAGAAAAGGTTTTTATTTTCATTTGCAGATCTAAATGATTTTAAAGTTCAATTTCTGTTTGAAAGAAAGTATCTGAAGTAATCGGAATAAATTAAAGTCCAGATTGTTAATTTCTAAATCAGTAATGTTAGGAATAAAGGTAATTAGTATTAAAAGATTCGTTGTTGCACTTTGTTTCACTCAGATTGTCAATTAATTAGATAATTAGGTTAAGGAGGTTGGAAGTGGCGATTCTACTTCCAACCCCCATAACCTTCCCAATGCCATAATAAAGTGTCATGGGTAGCGTAGCGAAGAATCCCTGATTCTCTTCGGACGATAGTGTTTCCAAAGATCAGATAATCAAAATTAAAAGACATTAAACATTTAGAATTGATAATTGCTTCATTTGATTCAAAGAATCTTTGTTCCATTTAAATAAATGTGGTAACCATTCGCCGTGATATTAGAATTTGTAGAATTCGCATTTGTGAATGATGTTAAATAAGAATCCCCTGTCAGGTTCCAGGAACTGGTTGTATCAAGCGTTGCCGCAGCCGTTTTTGCAATTTTTCCAGTATTAATTCTACCGGTATAAGATGAACTGTTTGCCAGGTTGAGGGTAGCTTTGCTGTTTGCATCTACATAGATAATACCGCTTATAATCTGATTGTTGCAAACCAGATGGGTATTACCGCCCTGTGTCGCCGAGGAACCGCCCCAACTTCCAAGAATTGATCTTACTAAGGTATCGCAGCTATTGACAATGGTAACGTTACTTAAGTAAACATAGGCGGTATCGTTTGTATTATAAAATAATCCTCCCTTTGAACCGGTATAAGTAAGCGATCCGCCTGAGATGGTCACCTTTCCGACTGTCCCTGAAGCATCACCTGAACTGCTTTGGTAAATCATAATTCCCCACTTATCATAGGCAGCTGTAGTGGTGCAATTTGTCAGGGTGGCATTATTCGAGCCTTCAATAACAACAGCTTCGGCTCCGTTTGCCTGCAGAACAGCGCCGGTAACATTGACCGTACCAGTGGAATAAACATCGGCTGAATTATTACCGCTCGTGGTATCGGAACCACCGGTTATCGTAATGGTTCCGCCGCCTCTGTCAGTAGCAATAATACTGGAACTGCCTCCGGATGTTATCGCAGTAACATCGGTGGCGGTTAGTGTTCCACCTCCGGCGGCGTATACCCCATGCCCGCCGTCACCTGAGCATTTGATATAATTGTTTTTTAAAACTACTGAAGCAGTGCCATACGAAAACACTCCGTTACCCGAAATCCCCATGGTGATAATTGAGTCATTTGTCAGGGTGATGGTACTTCCGGATGTGGCCAGAACTGCGGCATTCAGTCCATAGAAACTGCTGTTGTCGGTGGATGAGGTGTTGCCACTCGACCAAATTTTTGAATCGGACAAGTTGAATGTCCCTGAATTTGTAACAAAAACTGCTGAAGTATCTCCGATGGTCGAATAATAGGTATGTTGGGTTTTGGTTGCCGAATTCCCACTTTGCCTGTACCAGGTCGTTGTGGATGCGGTTGTTGCAGTTGTAACCGAATCTTTTTTACAACCCATCACGAGCATTCCCGAGAGGGTTACGGCTGTCAGCATTGTGAAAATTATCTTTTGCATAATATTGTCACTTAATGATGATTTAAAATTTGTTCAATTTACTATCTGTTAGAATGCACAACCATTAGAACCGGATCAGACTGGTTATTACGATTCAAAGGTAAATTCGGCAGGTATTGAAACAAAGCAAAATCAGCAAACTGTATTATCTGATCAGTAGAAGGTCAACCTGCTTAAATGAACTAAAAAAAGAACAGGCAGAAGATTGCTCCTCTGCCTGTTCTGCATTCAATACGATAAAAACTAGATAAATTCCTTCATCGACTGCTGAATTAATCCAATCGCCTCAATCATTTGTGATTCATTAATAATAAGCGGAGGTGTAAATCGGATAGTATGTTCATGAGTTGGCTTGGCTAATATTCCGTGTTCTTTCATTAAAAGGCATAGATCCCAGGCTTTTTTGCCTTCCAAGGGATTAATTTGGATTGCATTCAATAAGCCCTTTCCGCGAACTTCAGCTATGAGTGGCGAGTTAAATGCTTTCATCTCATCCCTGAAGATCTTTCCGATCCGGGTCGCATTTTCTGCGAGCTTTTCATCAATCAAAACTTCCAACGCCGCGACAGCAACCTTTGCGGCAATTGGATTGCCTCCATACGTAGAGCCATGTTCTCCGGGTTTAATAGTGAGCATAATTTCGTCATCTGCAAGCACGCATGAAACAGGAAGCATTCCTCCCGAAATAGCTTTTCCAAGTACCAGAATATCGGGACGCACCTCTTCATGATCGCAGGCCAGCATTTTACCAGTGCGGCAAAGTCCGGTCTGCACCTCATCGGCCACAAAAAGGACATTGTATTTTTTACATAGTGCCGCAGCTTTTCTCAGATAGCCATCCTTTGGCACATAAACGCCTGCCTCTGCCTGAATTGGTTCGACTAAGAATCCGGCGGTGTTAGGATGTTGCAATTCCCGCTCAAGTGCTTCGATGTCGTTGTAGGGGATATTGACAAATCCCGGCGTAAAGGGTCCATAATCGCTGTAGGAATCGGGATCGGATGACATCGAAACGATGGTGATGGTCCGGCCATGAAAGTTTCCGTCACACACTACAATACGTGCTTCATTTTTAGGGATTCCCTTTACTTTATAGCCCCATTTCCGGATCAGTTTAAGTGCTGTTTCATCCGCTTCAGCACCTGAATTCATTGGCAACATTTTGTCATATCCAAATTGTCGTGCCATCAGCTCTTCCCACTCCCCGAGTGTATTGTTATAGAAAGCTCTTGAGGTCAGGGCCAGTTTACCGGCTTGCCCGATAAGCGCTTTTACCAGCTTAGGATGACAATGCCCCTGATTGACTGCAGAATATGCAGCGAGAAAATCAAAATAACGTTTTCCTTCAACATCCCATACAAATATCCCTTCACCCCTTTCCAAAACAACCGGCAGTGGATGATAATTATGTGCACCATAGCGGTTTTCTTTTTCAATGTAATCTCTGGTCTCCATATTTCAGTATTTAAATTCGATATTAGTTCGTTTTACTGGATTGCGCCAAACTATACTTTTTTGAGGAGCTCAACAATGATATTTTACCGTGTTTGGAATTTGTTTTAGAAACGGATTGAAAATTTCAGGTTTAACCGGCGGCCGGTGAGGTAATTTGGAACTGCATACATTTGGTTATGAATGTCTGATATCCAATAATAGGAAACAGTATTGTTAATGTCAAAGAGATTAAATATTTCAAAGCCTATCCAGGCATCTTTAATACAATATCTATTCTCCGATTTAATGGTTGTTTTATTCTTGTTAATCAATGTCTTAGAGAATCCAATATCCACTCTTTGGTACGGAGGCATTCTAAATGTATCCATATATCGTGCTCCGTTTGGAGGGCCAAAGGGTAATCCACTTCCATAAAAAAGGGTCATATTCATTTTAACGGTTTGGTATCCCGGAAAATAATCCTGGATGAACAGGCTGAAATTGATCCGCTGGTCAGTAGGTCTTGGAATATATCCCGGATAAATTTTTTCGGTGCCACTCCCCGGAATTGTTTTTAAGTAGTAATCCCCAATGATATTCTCCGCAGTTTTCATCAAAGACAGACTTGCCCATGACTGAGCACCAGTTGCAAGTTCTCCATTGACTTTAAAATCGATTCCTGCAGCATATCCGACAGACCGCTGATCAGGCAAATATTGAATATTTAAATTGTCTAATTGATAGGGAATCAAATGACTAAGTGCCTTGTACCAAAGTTCAGCAGTGAATTTAATTGGTCGTTCATAAGTAGTGATTGTTTTATCATATCCCAAAAGATAGTGAATTGATCGTTGAGCTTTAACTCCCGGAACCAGTTGAGCTTCAGGATTAACTAATTCCTTAAAAAATGGCATCTGATTGTATACTCCCCAGGCAGCACGGTAGATTTGACTTCCGTCAGCGCCGGTTTTCCATCTTGCAGATATTCTGGGGCTTATTATGGTTTGTTGGTTATAGTCCCAATACTGAAATCGTATTCCTCCAGTGATCGAGAGAATACCATTTCCCATATTTTCCGTCAGGTTATCCTGTAAAAATCCGGAAAAACGATTTGAAGTAATCTTATTATTCCCAGTAATATTGTGATATAAGGATAAATTATTGTTTTGATATGGAAGTGAATATCCGGCAGAATCCCGCATTTCCCATTCATTCATATGACTCGACATCATCTCATGCTGGAACTTCAATTCCCATTTAAACTGATGATGGTTCTCAGAAAGTGTTCCCCGATGTTCAAAACCGGAAATGTAGGCGGTCATCTTATTCCGGGCATGGTTGAGGTCGGTGCCGGTTCCTGTAACTGTTGTACTATCCGGATTCGTTTGGGAGCCGGTCTGTTGACTGATATCATTAAGGTAATATTCCCCCAGAATATCGTAAGCGATTTTTTCGATTGAGGAAAATGAACTGGCCTGGAATTTAAGGGATAGTTTAGGAATTGGAGAATATTCGGCAGCTAGGGCACCCAAATAATTTTCGAAACGATCTTTTTCTCTGCCATCATAATAGACCATAAATTGGTAAGGATTAGTCAGTGTACCAAATTTTGTAAGTTGAGTTTTTGGAATGAATTGATAGGTATTTGAGGCATAATTTCCTAAAAAACCAAAAGAAAAGCGGGAATTAAATTGATAGTTCAAATAAGTTTGAAAATCGGTAAACGAAGGGTTATACTCCCCTTTTTTATCCAGTGTCCCCAATAAATAGGCGGTATTTTTATACCGGATTCCTGTCAGGTATGAAAATTTGCCTTTGGCACTTGTCCCTTCGAAATGAGTAGATGCTCCCAGCGCCCCAATTTCAGCAGATGCTGCGCTTCTGTCTGGTTTACGGTAGGTGATGTCAAGTACCGAGGACATCTTATCTCCGTAAGAAGCATCAAATCCACCTGCCGAGAAACCGATAGTACCAACCATGTCACTATTGATGAAACTTAATCCCTCCTGTTCTCCTGATTTTACCATAAAAGGCCGAATAATTTCAATGCCATTTACATAGACCAGATTTTCATCGGAATTACCGCCCCGTACCGAATATTGGGAACTTAACTCATTGTTGTTGCTAACACCAGGCAGTGTCTTAATTAATGTTTCTACGGCTCCGGCCACTGACGGAAACCTTTCCGTTAATTTGGGCTGAATATTCTGCAGATTAATATTCCCCCTCTTTTGTTCAATTGTAATTTCCTGAATGCTCTTTAATTCAGTTTCCATGACTTGCAGGAGCGGGGAATGAACTTCGGATATTGTAACCTGTAGCTCCCTCTTTTTATAACCCATTGCTGTAAAAACCAGTACAACTGATTTAGCAGATACCGGAGGTAAGATAAAATTGCCTTCCGTGTTTGATTCTGTACCCAGAGTGGTTCCTTTGATCTGGATATTGATCATTTCCAGCGGATGCATCTCCTGATCAACTACTTTACCCACTATGGATATTGCTGTATTCTGCCCCCATAAAGAGATCATAGTACTCCAAAGCAGACAAAACAGGGAATATATAAATTTAGGCATTGTTGTTCAGTCAATTTGTTCTAACCATATCGTAGTAAAATTAGCTATTTTCCTCAAGGTTGAAACTCTATTTGTATATACTTTGCCGGATTATGTAAATAGCCAGGAAACACCTTGCCCGAATTTCATTAATTTCGCAATTCAATGAGGTAAACATATCTGTATGGTTCAGAAACATCGTCCGCTTACTTCTGTTTTGGTAAAGCCCACAGGTCCGGATTGTAATCTTGATTGTATCTATTGTTTTTATCTTAAGAAGGATAAGTTATTTCCTGAAACCAAAGCTCATCCAATGAGTGCTGCAATTCAGGAAGAGATGATCCGACAGATCATGCAACAATCCGGTGATGCTGTTTCTATCAGTTGGCAGGGGGGTGAACCTGCCCTAATGGGCCTCGATTTTTACAAACGTGCCATTGAACTGGAACTGAAATATGGTCATGGTCAATTTGTCGGGAATGGGTTTCAGACAAACGGGGTTTTACTTGATCGGGAATGGGCGGGGTTTTTTAAAAAATATGACTGGCTTATCGGCCTTTCGCTCGATGGTACGGAGCATATTCATGATCGTTACCGAATGGATAAAGGACATCGTAAAACCTGGCAAACCGTTGAAGATAAAGCTAAAATGTTATTGGAGGAGGGAGTTGCTGTCAATGCGATGTGCTGTATAACCGATTACTCATCTGAATATGCAGAAGAACTCTACACTTATTATAAAAATCTGGGAATGAATTGGATGCAGTTTATCCCAGTCGTTGAATCAGATCCCAATGCCTCAGATTTAGTTGCACCGTTCTCCTTAACTGCTGAAAAATACGGCCATTTTCTGATTACTCTGTTCGATTTATGGCTTGCCGATTTTAAGAATGGTGCACCAGTTAGCTCGATCCGGCACTTCGAGTCAGTATTTCATCGTTATGTTGGGATGGAGACTCCTGATTGTACTTTCATGAAAGAATGCGGTGCATATGTGGTAATCGAACATAACGGAAACGTTTATTCCTGTGATTTCTTTGTTGAAAACAGATATCGTCTCGGAAATATCCGTTACGAAAAGATTATTAATTTGTTGAATACCAAAAAACAGACCGATTTTGGCAAGGCAAAGGCGATGCTTCCGGGTAAATGCCGGATGTGCCCATGGTATTCAAAATGTTTTGGAGGATGTACCAAAGACCGTATCAAAGATCCCGGTGATCATCACCATCCCAGATTCTGCGACAGTTATAAGCTTTTTTTCGAACATGCCGATGCTGCACTCAAAACCATCGCCCTAACCTGGAACCAAAAGCAGACCGATTTGCAGGAAGGAAGCCAATCCCGAGGAGTTTACAATGCTCACAATGATTTTCTGAAAAAAGGGCGCTAATACTACCGATTAAGTAATTGGAGATATTTTCTGTCTTGTTTTGGCCTTGATATTGATTCAAATTTATCTGGCTAAGTAGAGTCTGTCTTTAAAGTCATTTATTTTTAAAACTTTTTTTTCGCTTGAGCAAATTTTTCAGCGAATTTCTATTGCTTTCCGGATCTATGATATTTTTTCGGTTCCTTTCATGAAATATTACTCCGAATGAGCCCAAATTTTTCATATATTAAACATAACAATACAGAATATTGTACGAAAACTAAAGTTGCGCGATAAAACCTCTGTTTAAACCATCAAACTTCCCTGGCAAGGTCCGCTATTCGGTACAAAGTCATATTTGTGAGCACCCTGATGTTGTAAGCCAGGACACTCCACATAACTTTCGCCTTAAAATGTTTAAATCCTTTCCAGTTACAAACCCGTAAGTCAAAGCCCCGTTTAAGGTTTGAGATTACTGCTTCAATACCACTTCGCCATTTCTTTAACATGGTTTCCATTTTAAGACTGGACGCAATGTTTTGCAGGCTACCTACCACTTTATTGAAAACAATATTTACGATCCCCTTTGATTTACAATGATCTGAATTCTCTTTACTTCCATATCCGCCATCGGTTGAAGAATCTCTGGGCGTTATCCCGTAATTGTTTATCACCCTGTCGATGACAGGTTTGAACAATGTAGTATCAGATGGGTTTCCCTCGGGTATATTGCAATCTATAATCAGGTTGCTTTTGCCTGTAGCCAGATTGACCTTGTGTCCGAATAAAACATCCCGGCCGCCTTTAACGATGATATCGGTGTGTCGTTCGTATATTGAGAACAATTTTTGGCTGTTTGGTACGCTCTCTCCCTGAATCTGTTTCCGATAAGTTATGTTGTAAACCTTTTCCATAATTGGAATCAACTCTTCAAGTTCACAGACAAGGATATAGGCCCTAAGTCCCTCGAACTTTTTTTTTACAATATTGGAAACCTGATTAATTGCTTTAGTAAAAGTAATCAACTGTTTATTAAATAGATCGACTTGTTTATCCTTTGATTTAGTGACGTTTATCTTGAAATAGGTGCTTTTTGCTGATTTGGTGTAGTCGATAAACGAGAGCGTCCTCATCTCATCTTTTAGGTGGCTAAGCAAACGATGGCTCTCGTGGATGCAATCCCATACGAGAGAATTGTTGGTTGGGTAGTGAATGTTACTTTTAACAACGGTGCTGTCCTGTCTGATCTTGCTTATATCTTCATAGCCTTCATCAACAGCAATTTTTACGATCTCCACCAATACTTTATGAAGCGTGTCTTCTTTGATTCTTGAGATGTACTTCTGAAATGTCTGGAAACAAAAAGGAGTGCGCTCGTCAAGCTTGATAAATGTAGCACAAATCCGGGAATCGCTTTGCGCATATTCAAGCTCGCGGTAGTCGTAACCTTTTAGCTCTTTATAAATCGCCGCCCTGACAATCTGTTCAACAGTGGGTGTATCCTTACGACCAAAAACAGTAATATCTTCATTTCCAATAATATCAGATTTAAAGATGTGATAGATCTCTGGATGAAGCTCAAGTATTGTATCGAAAACACCAAATTCAGGGTTCTTAGACCAGTCGGGTTTCTCAAATTTTAACACCAAATCATTGTATAAATTCATGGTAACAGCTATCTTTAATTCGTGAACAAGATAAAAAGAAGTTTTTGAAAAATCAAATATATATAGCTGATAATCATATATTTTAAAGACTAAAGACAGACTCTAA
>CAIWMA010000057.1 GCA_903913645.1 uncultured Bacteroidales bacterium
TATATGCAATTCGGCATTTATCGGTCAGCATTGGATTGTATCATGTTTACGCGGAATAAACAGGAATTTTGCCCGGCATGCACCAAAGCGATTTCGGAAGTAATCGATATGTATTCGCGCTGAGAGAATTAAACAAAATAAAGCTGGCAGAGTTAAATAAAGTAATGATTGTTGATTTAACTCATAATTGTATGTTTTAGAAAGTATTCCGGCCTAATTCGGGTACAGTACTATTTTATTTATTCACATTTGGCAGTGCATGGTTAAGCTAACAAAATTATTCCACGAATTCTTCGAAAGCGAAAAGGCTGGCGGACTGGTACTGGTTTTTGTTACTGTTGTTTCACTTTTGCTTGCAAATTCTGCTTTTCAAGGTGGGTATATAAATTTCTGGCATCACAACATAGCCGGGCATACTTTGGCACACTGGATCAATGATGGGCTGATGGCTATCTTCTTTCTACTGATAGGACTCGAGCTGGAGCGTGAAATTTATGTTGGTGAACTAAAGAGTCTCAAAAACGCATCTCTGCCAATTTTTGGGGCTTTGGGTGGCATGCTTGTTCCTGCCGGTATTTTCCTTTTGCTCAACTTTGGACGTGCAACCCAGGCTGGAGCGGGCATACCAATGGCAACCGATATTGCTTTTGCCATAGGAATCCTGTCATTGTTAGGGAACAAGGTTCCGGTTTCATTAAAAATTTTCCTCACCGCCTTAGCGGTTATCGACGACCTTGGGGCAATACTTATGATAGCAATTTTTTACACATCGTCGCTATCGTTTGTAAACCTTGGAATTGCAATAGGAATATTAGTTCTTTTAGGAATCCTAAACCGCTTAAAAGTTCATAACCTTATCCCGTACATTATCGGAGGCATAATTGCCTGGTATTTTATGCTTCAATCCGGTGTTCATGCAACAATTACGGGTGTAATACTGGCATTTGTTATCCCGTTTGGAGATGGTGGCGAAAAATCGCCTTCGCATATTCTTCAGCACTTTTTACACAAACCGGTCGCCTTTATTATACTTCCATTGTTTGCGCTAGCCAATACCTGCATTGCCATTGGGGGCGACTGGATCAGCAATCTCGGCAACTCTGACAGTCTTGGAATAATTATGGGACTTGTGATTGGGAAACCGCTGGGGATAATCTTGTTTTCATTTCTTGCCGTCTGGCTTGGAATTGCTGTTTTACCTCAGGAACTGAAGTGGAAAAATATTCTCGGAGCCGGTCTTCTAGGCGGAATCGGGTTTACAATGTCTATCTTTATTACGCTGCTGGCTTTTGACAATCCCGGATTGATCGACAGCTCAAAAATTGCTATTCTTATAGCGTCATGTACAGCGGCAATATTAGGTTTTGTTACACTCAAACTTACATTAAACAACAGATTTCAGGAGGATAATGATGATTGAGAAAAAGTACAATTATTTATTCAAATCGCTTAAAACCTGAATCCAAGCATAACAATATACCTGTATCCCAATGAAGTTGTATTGGCAGAGCCGGTTTTCTTAAACGATTCCGGCCCGACGACAAGGTTGTAACCTGGTATTTTTTCCTGTAATTTCTCATTTAATTTTGTAAAAAACTCCGATTCCTGGTCAGGTTCAAGATTTGTGCTTAAATCTGCTTTTATCTTATATCTTGAAAAACCCGGGCCAAACAACATCAGGTCGAGCGTTACCCGGTCCCAGAAAACAAACTGGTAGCCAAGTTGAAAGCCAAGGGTTGCCACGCTGAAGTTAAAATCGGCATTTAATTCCATATCACCTGATTTTGTTATAGCTTTAAGGTTGAATGTGCGGGTAAAACTATTGTAAGCAAAGTAAGGCCCTATATAAATGCCATGGGGCGAATTATATTTATTCTCTTTTGCCAGGTAAAACCTGTAATCGCCACTCATGCTTATTCCCTTGCTTTTTACATTTTTGTTTAAATCCAATATTGAGTCAGTGTTAATATTTATAAGCTTGCCCATTGAAAACGTACCTAAATGTATAGAAAAGGATTGGTGATGTCCAACAGTCCTTTCGTAGCCGAGTACAAGATTATTGCTTCCAAAAATCATAGGGCTGGTAAGATTAAGCATGACCGTATTTTTCCTCACTTTTTTCACTGAGTCCTGCTCCTGGCAATAGGTACTCTGAACGAAAAGCAGCGCACATATTAAAATAATTGAACGGCTAACCGTACTGGGAATTCTTGAAATCATAAGATCAGATTTAGGAAAAGCTGTTTTAACTTAACTTATTTTGCTTGGTCAAAGATAAATAGTTTATGCCTAATAAGAAATGAAAAGGCGTAAAAAACTATCGTGAATGGAATTTTATGAAATGTCAAATTTTAGATAACTGAATTTTATTACTTTTACCAATAAATAGAGGGATTAGCTTCCAGCTTTTTACTATCGTAAAATGTTTTATGCAATCCAGCTATAGTAGAAATTGAGTTTTGAATCTGAATGCGCACCATCTTTTTACATCTGCATCCTGCCAGGATCAATGAGTCATCAATCCGGTTTAACCGCACTTTCGGGCTTGGCGGAATGGCTGCGTTATTAATTTTAGTTCAGATAATTACTGGAATACTACTTCGGTTCTATTACACGCCAATCCCGGCTGAAGCATATAATTCTGTACTGTTTACCAAAAACCAGGTGCTTTTCGGCCAGTTTATCCGTAATATACATTACTGGAGCGGAGTCTTTCTGCTACTTCTTGCTTTTCTGCATTTCCTGAGGGTTTTTCTTACAGGTGCATTTCGTGACGACAGGAAAATAAACTGGTTATTCGGATTGTTTCTTTTAGTATTGATTGTGCTTCTAAACTTTACCGGGTATTTACTGCCTTGGGACCAGCTGGCATATTGGGCCATCACTGTAAGCACAAATATTATCGGGTATTTACCTTTGGTTGGCGAGAGTTTGCGAACCATGATAATTAGCGGCAAGGAACTAAATGCTGATACACTAAGGACTTTTTTTACTTTTCATACTGCTGTGCTGCCGTTTTTATTGCTGCTTGTAGTGCTGTATCATTTCTGGCGCGTTCGGAAAGCAGGCGGAGTTTTAATCCCGGGAGCTGACGAAAACCCCGAAATGGTGCCAGTCATGCCCAATCTGGTTTTCAAAGAATTTATTGTAGCACTGGTTCTGATTGCTGTTCTGTTTACTTTTTCAGCCCTTTTTAACGCGCCGCTGCTTGAAAAAGCTAATCCTGCTTATAGTTTGAATCCTACTAAGGCTCCGTGGTATTTTGCCGGAGTACAGGAGCTGTTGATGCATTTTCACCCTTTTTTTGCAGCTTTTATAATTCCATTAACTGTTCTAGGTTTCCTGGCATGGATTCCTTTCCTGAAATATGATGAAGCTCCGACTGGGCATTGGTTTATCTCGGCGAAAGGCAGGGCTTCATCAGAAGCTACTGCTAAATTTGCTGTTGCGGTAACACTTGCCGGCATCTTATTTAATGAATATGTTTTGAATTTCGAAGTGCTTTTATCCCCTGTTCCTGCTTTTATAAGTAATGGCATTCTTCCGCTTATGATCCTGTTTGGATTTATGGCTGCTTATTACAGGTATTACCTGAAGCGTTACTCACTTTCGAAAGCCGAGCTGGTACAGGCGGTTTTTGTATTTGTAATGGTAGCATTTATTGTTTTAAGCCTGGTGGGAATATTTTTCAGAGGGAAAGATATGGCTTTAGCTTATCCTTGGAATGTGTAAAAGTGACTAGTGAATAGTGAAAAGTGAATAATGAAAAGTGAATAATGAAGAAATTAGTACATCCTCGTTTAGTAAAATGAAGAAACCTCAACATAAAAAAGAGCTTACAAAAACTGAATCCACTAAGGCTGATCCGATCAATCGCCGTGATTTCTTTAATAAATCATGGAAATGGCTCGGTATTATTGCATTAGTAGAAGTTGCTGGTGTGTTTGCTGGTTTTATGTTTTCAGCGAAATCAAAAAACAATTCCAATCCGAAACAGCTGCTCGAAGCCGGACCGGTTGATTCATTTGCTTTAAATTCCGTCAGTGCATTTATGGGTGGCAGGTTTTACCTGGCTAGGCAGCAGGACGGTGGATTTATTGCACTTTCATTACGTTGTACTCACCTGGGTTGTTCTATTGCATGGGATGAAAGTAAAAATCGGTTTATCTGCCCCTGTCATTCATCCGCTTTTGATATTAGTGGTGAAGTATTAAATCCTCCTGCAGCCAGGGCTCTTGATTATTTTCCTGTAATGATTGAAAACGGTATTGTTAAAGTAGATATTGGAACATTAATGGAGCGCAATACTTTCAGGAAAGACCAACTTCAATACGCATGAAAACCATGAACCATAATGCCTGGAAGACTGTCGGACTTGTTGCTACCGTAGTAATTGTGCTTAGTATTCCACTCTCGCTTTTTCTGAACCGGAATTCCGCGAAAACAAAAGAAACTGTTGCGACTTTTACAGGCGGAAAGGCGTGTATCGAATGCCACCAGAAGGAATACCGCCTGTGGAAAGGTTCGGATCACGACAGCGCTATGGCCGTTGCTTCAGATACATCGGTAGTTGGCGATTTTAACAATGCCGAATTCACTTATAATGGAAGGACCTCGAAGTTCTATAAGCGAAGCGGAAAGTTTTATGTTTATACCGAAGGGCCAGGGGGAATTATGAAGGAATTCAAAGTTTCATATACTTTTGGAGTCCATCCTCTGCAGCAATATCTTATTCCGTTCGAAAACGGTAAATACCAGTGCCTGCCTATTGCCTGGAATACAAAAACCCAAAAATGGTTTCAGATGGCAGCCATGGTTTACAAGCCTGAAGATCTGAAACCAGACAACTGGCTCTACTGGACTAACCAGGCCCAAAACTGGAACAGCATGTGTGCCGAATGCCATTCGACCAACCTGCAGAAAAATTTCAACCTGGACACAAAATCATACAATACTACCTGGGTCGATATAAATGTAAATTGTGAAGCCTGCCACGGCCCGGGATCGGCGCATATTGACTGGGCAAGGTTACCGGAAATGGGCAGGCCACAGGATGTAAATACCGGTCTTGTTGTAAAAACAAGCAAAATCACCTCGCGCCAATATGTTGAATCATGCGCTCCATGTCATGCGCGACGTAGTTCATTCGGGCCTTACGATCATACGCATAGTGAATTTGCAAATTATGCTGTTCCTCAATTACCTACACGACCTTCCTATCATATCGACGGGCAGTTCAAAGAAGAGGATTACGAATACGGATCGTTTACACAAAGTAAAATGTATATGAAAGATGTGCGTTGCGGCGATTGCCACGATCCGCACAGCCTGAAACGGAAATTTGAGGGGAATGCATTATGCCTGCAGTGCCACAAGGCTGAGGATTATAATACTGAAAACCACCATTTTCATAAAGCGAAAGGTGAAGCCGGAACTTCCTTTATAAACAAACGAGGTGAGAAACTTGGATCTGGCGACGGGAATTTATGCCGCGATTGCCATATGCCGGGGCAATATTATATGGGCGTCGACAAGCGTTACGACCATAGCTTACGGATTCCAAGACCCGATCTCTCCATTTCACTGGGTACACCGAATGCCTGTGTTAATTGCCACGACGATAAAACTAACCAATGGGCACTACAATGGGTTAATAAATGGTATGGTGAAAAGAAAAAGGCACATTACGCAACCATTTTAGCGGATGCCTATGCCGGCAAAGCCGGCGCCGATTCGGGACTGCTCAGGATTATAAACAGCAACCTGTATCCCGAAATTATAAGGGCAACGGCTATCGGTTATTTATCTGCTTATCAGAGTGCCAGGGCGCAGGATGTGGTTCGCAAAGCGTTAAACGATCCCGATCCCCTATTACGGCATGCTGCTGCCGAAAATTACAAGGTTGCCGATTCGGCTACTTTGTTCAGCACCCTTGTGCCCCTGCTCAATGATCCTATTAGATCGGTCAGAATGGAAACTGCCAACAGGCTTATGACTTTCGATAAAAACAAGTTCAATGAAATACAGTATAAAACTTTTGTAAAAGCATTGGATGAATATCGGAGATCACTCGAATATGTTGCCGATTTTCCACCGGGTAGGTATAATCTGGGGAATTATTATTCGAAATTGAATGATTGGCCTATAGCTGAAGAAAATTACCTTGAAGCTATATCCCTAGATAACCTGTTTTACCCCGCTAAAATTAACCTCGCAATTCTTTATTACCAGCAAGGGAAGGCAGATCCGGCTGCTACGCTTTTCCGGGACCTGGTGGCAAATCATCCAGATGTAACGGATGGATATTATTACCTGGCACTATTATATGCTGAGCAGAAAAGATATGATGAAGCAATTGCTTTGCTCGAAACGGCTACTACTAAACCCGGAAATAATCCGCGAATATTTTACAACCTGGGGTTGCTTTACCAGATGGTTAACCAGAATGAAAAATGCGAATCCACACTTTTAAAAGGGCTCAGTTCAGACCCTGTAAACTTCGATATTTTGTATGCCCTGTTTGCATTCCATATGAAACAGAATAACCCGGCGAAAGCTGCGACTTACATCGAGCAGCTGAAAACCTGGTATCCATACAATAAAGAGGTACAGGATATGTATAGCCAATTTAAAAAAGGAAGTTAGTTTTTTTAATACGTTAAACCTGACAGGTTTTTAAAACCCGTCCGGCATCATTTTGTGAACTATGCTGATTTTAAATTGTTTCTATTATAATAATCTAATTATACCATGCACGAACCAATTACCCTTACCACACCCGCGCTTTTATTTTCGGCTATTTCGCTGATTTTGCTTGCTTACACCAACCGTTTTTTAGCCTATGCCGCCCTGATACGGACCTTGCACGAAAAATTTAAAGCCGATCCGAATGAACTTTTAAAAAGCCAGATTGCCAACATCAGGAAGCGTCTTTATTTAACTAAAAACATGCAGATTTCGGGAGTGGCAAGCTTATTCCTGTGTGTAGGAACTATGTTCCTGATTTTTGTGGGTCAGAATATTATTGCTGTATGGGTATTTGGCGTTGCTTTGATAATGATGATTGCATCCCTTGGGATTTCTATCTACGAAATTCAGATTTCGGTAAAAGCACTGAACCTGCATCTGAGTGATATGGAGCATGATAAGTGATGAAAAAGCAAAAAAAAAAGTTCAAAAAGTCAAAGCAAAAGAAATGATCAGAGTAATTGCTTTTAAAGCAGATGGCTCTTTGATATTTTTCAGGAATGATGTTCCGGATATTATCTGGTACTTGCAGCTAATTCTTACACTTTGAATCTTACACTTTAAGTTTTACTTTTTGAATTTTACTTTTTGAATTTATTACCCTTTTTTGTCTTTAGTAAAGTTCTCCTCTTTTCTTGTCATTGTTTTGATATATTCACGTTTCCTGAAGCGTAAAGCACTCCAATCGTCGTCGATTGCAACCTGCCGCACAGGTTCAAGTGTAAATTCTTTAAGGCCGCTCCATCCGTTGTCCCTGTTGAAGTCGCATGTATATTTTTTCGAAGTTCCTTTGGGATAGCAAAACCACAACAAAGCGTCTCCTTTTAATTTTGGATAAATCCCAGGAGTAATTTCGTCTGTTTCTGTTTTTTTTGTTACAAATACCAGGGCAAATTCAATTTCCTGAATGTCATCTGTATTTCTAACTATGGATGCAAAATCAGCCATGAAACCCAGCTCGCCTTCAAATGATTCCGGGGCATTAAGTACCAGTATTTGTTTCTGATCTTTATAATTCAGTTTTTTGAAAGTTGGTGTCATCCGGTTTTTATTTTAGCACATCAATTCCCAGCCCTTTACATGCCAGATTCAATACCCTTTTGCAATCGCCGGGGAAAATAAGGTGATGGTTTCCCAACGGGCTTTCACGGAGCAATTTTACTTCATTTGCATTAAGTTTCACTTCAATCTGTGTGCGACAGGCTGTGCGCAATTTTGGCCTTCCGGTAATGTTTGCGGATGCAATAAACGCTTTACTGAGGGTCTTGTCAAACCGGAAGATCGTTATCCGATCCCCTTTGAAATCCCCTTCAATAGCTGTGCCCTGGCCTGTTTCGAAATGCGTTTTTACCGAGAAACCGGAAACCAGGCCAGGCGCTATAGTGCAATGTGAAAACATGCAGACTTCATCGGTAGCTTTGTTGATATTCGCAATCCACGGAACAATTCCCGTTAGTTCTTTACACAGCATCATGCCTGCAATGGCCGTAAGATCGCCTTCGCAACCTGCAGGAATTCCTTCGTTATTGAATTTTGCCAGTGGTAAACACGCGGTAACATAGTCTTTTTGCACCATAGGGAAACATTCGACTGTAATCGCATCCAGGTTCCGTTTTTGAATAGTATCCGTCAGCATTTCACTTACTTTCGCGGTTTTGGTAAGATCCATTTTTGTTGTCCCATTGAAAGATTCAAGAAACGAAGCTGATGTTTTAAATTCCGAAAAATGAGCCAATTCGCTCCAGGGAATAACATTTAACTGAATTCCGAGTTTCGCAATAAGCACTGCAGGAGAAACCGCCGACGAAACAAGCCAGTCCGAAACCTGCCCGATCTGCCCGAGCTTTTGCCCTTTCAGATTTTTTATGGCTTGTTTTACGGCAAGGAAATCGTTGAGAATGGCCGGGGTTTCAGGTTCTTCTTCATCCAGCAGAAGCGACGGGAAATTCATTTCGTTAAGATACGCCTTAACTTCTGTGGCAGAAGCATACGAATTGTCGTACTGTGAACCGATAAGCATATAAAAATTTCCTGCCGAAACCTGCTTCGTCGCCAGCAATTCAGAACCGCCGGAAAGAAAAAACAGAACATCGGGATCGCTTTCGGTAAGCGAATAGTTTTCGGGCGAAATCAGTTTTTCAATCCGGGAAACCGCATTCTGGAAAACAGCATCCGGTGCGCCCTGGAATGCTAAAAGTTTAATTTTTAGTTTTGTCACAGTTTATTTAGATAATGTATGTTATTGACAATCATAGAGTATATGCGATTACAGATTTCACAAGTCTCAGTATTAAAAACTTGTTGTATCGTTTTGTTATCTATCTGCAAAGCACAAAAGTAATTAAAGTTGCCACCCGCCAAAATGGAAATGGTTGTTTGCATTCAATAAATATGTTTCTAATAATCAATAGGCTGTTAAATTTTTATCTCACTGAATGATATCAAATCGTAAAGCATAGATATTGAATTATATAAAACAAGGTTTGTGTTATAGTTTCTTCAAATCAGGACAAATATCTCAATTATATTGATATGGGTATTCAACTTATGGCTTTACAAAAAAGCCGGAGATTTCAAAAACGAAGTACATCTGTTAGAGCAAACATATACTATCTTTGGTTGTAAATTGTGAAGAAAAATTCCGATATTTGATATACGAATCCTTTAGCATTAATGACAGACGGAACACCAAAAACAAAAGCTTTATGGTATAGAATAATCCGGATTTTGCTCCGGGTTTTCGCCGTTGTTTTAGTTTTGGTATTTGTACTCATTATTTCAATAAATATTCCTGCTGTTCAAACCTTTATTGCCGGGAAAATTATAAAGGCGCTCCGCGAAAAAACCGGCACCGAAATCAGCCTTGGTTCGGTTAAAATAGCTGTTCCCAACACGGTTAACATCAATGATCTTTTGCTGCTCGACAAAAATGCAGATACCATGCTCTACCTCCATTCGCTGAGCGCTGATATTTCGCTTTTTGCATTGATTAGAAACCAGGTTTCGGTCAAAAGCCTGGCGCTTGAAAATGTAGTCGCTAATATTCACCGGGAAGATTCTACCGGTGCATTTAATTTTCAGTTTCTTGTTGATTTGTTTGCGCCAGATTCGAATGCAAAACCTGATTTGACCGACAAGCCGGGAAAACCCTGGCTGATTAACGTGAATGATATCAGCCTGAAGCGCATCCGTGCAACGTATGCCAATGGTGAAGAAGGAACTGAATTTCGTTTAAACCTGGGTGATTTTATAGCATCTTTTAAGGAAATTGACCTACAGAGAAAGAAATTCAGCATTAAGGAAATTCTGCTAAGAAACACTTCGGTAACATTAACTTTGTCGCCCCAAAAAGGCATTAATGCTGTTCCTGAAACAACCTCAATCAAAACGGACTCGATAAGCAGCGCTGCCATAAAAGCACAAAGTATTTTCCTGGATCTGAATTTGCTTGCTGATAAGCTGACTATTGAGAATACTGATTTTATTCTCGAAAATATGGCATCTGTAAAACATACGGAAGGAATTGATTATCAGCATCTCCATATCAGAAACCTGGGTGCTGCAGTTCGAAATATCAATGTTGATTCTGAAGGTTACAGGGCTGATTTTCAAAATATAAGCCTGTCCGAAAGCTGCGGACTAAACCTGAAAAAACTTTCTGCCAGGGCTCAGCTTACGGACCGGAAAGCCGAACTAAAGAGTTTTCAGCTCGAAACAGATAAAAGTACTATTTCAGGAGAAGCAAGCCTGGAGTATCTATCTTTCAATAATTTCTTAGCTGACCTATGGAATAGCAACGCGATAGTGAAAATTGAAAATTCAAACGTAAATGCTGATGAAATCTTTTTGTTTGCTCCTTTTTTAGCAACTGATACCTATACTGGTAAATTCAAACACTCTGATGTACTGATTAAAGGAAAAGCTGCCGGTAAAATTAACGATCTGAAACTGGAAAACCTGGAAATCTCAGCCCTGGATAAAACAATCCTGAAAACAAAAGGAAGTCTTACCGGGCTGCCCGATTTAAAGAAATTGAGTATTGATGCTTCCATCGATCAGTTTGCTACAAACCTCAGTGATATTGAAAAATTTGTTGATCCTGCGGTTTTAACCGGACTGAAATTGCCCCAGTCATTTTATCTGTCGGGTACAGTAAAAGGAAGCCTGCAGGTTATGAATGCCAATATCCAGCTGCAGTCAGCTTCAGGAAATATTACTGCTGATGCTTTCTATGCTACTCAAAACCCGGTACGTCGCGATACATTCAATATTGATTTTACAGCACAAAATATACTGGCTGGAGCTATTCTTTCGGATACAACGATAGGGAAATGCAGTTTTTCAGGTCACGCCTCCGGTGCCGGAATTTCCAAAGGCAAGCTTGCAGGATCAGCGATACTCAACCTTGTTGAAGCGCAATACAATTCGTATAAATACCATGATATCAGGATCGAAAGCCAGTTGGCTGATAAAGTAATTACGGCAACGGCAGGTTCAGCTGATTCGAATTTGATGTTTCATCTCATTGCGGGTGCTGATCTGCGTGAAGCTAAACAAAAATTTTCGGCCCGGCTCGATCTCGCCAATATAAACCTGAAATCTTTGAATTTTATTCAAAAGAATATCACAATCTCAACAAATTTAATTGCTGATCTGAATTATACAGACTTAAATAACTCAGATGCCAACCTTGAATTTCTAAATACAACCATTAAAAATGATAAAAAAGCAATCCCTGTTAAAGTGATGAATATCAATGCTGTTTTAACCCAGGATAGCATTAGTGTTGATATGCATTCCGACTTAGCGGATGGTAAAATAAGCGGGAATATCAATTCTGAAAGCCTTCCTAAGATATTGTTTTCAGCCTACAAAAAGTATTTTGGACTCGCGGATACCAGTCAGCCACAACCGGGCAATCACCTTGCTTTTACAGCGGATTTGCATATTCCGCAGATTCTGCTTAGCCAGCTTATTCCAGGGCTCGACACCCTTCGCATAACCAAACTGGAAGGGGATTATAAAAGCGATAATAACGAATTGAACGCTGAGTTACACGTACCCAAAGCCGTTTATTCTGAAGCGCATTTCGATTCGCTCAGCATGTTTGTCAGCGGCAAAAATGAAGAATTATCGTTGGATCTGAAGTTGGATAAAGTGAGTTACGATTCAACGAAGATTGAAAACTTAAGGATCAGGGAGCAAGTTAACAAAGGGAAAATCGTGTCAAATTTCAGTATTCTGGATTCGGCGGGTAAACCCAGGTATTTGTTTGCCAACGAAATTGAACTGAGTGATGATAATTTCAGATTACGGTTTCTCCCTGAGTGTCTTGTACTTGATGGAGAGTCATGGATTGTAAAGGAAGGAAATCTACTTGAAAAACGCCGGAACAAGATTTCGTCGAAGCAGTTTGTCTTTACAAAAGGAAATCAATCCGTAGCTTTTATTGCTGACGAAAGCCAGAGAAAGTTAACTTTCACTGATTTCGCGCTCCGGAACCTGGTCCACATTGCTGATTTTCAGGGAAAGAGCGATCCTGTTAATGGAAATCTTGAAGGGGAGATTAAATTCCCTTTACCCGGAAAGGAAATGTATTTGAGTGCAAACCTGGGAATCGACAGTTTGTATATCCGGGATACGCTGGCAGGGAACCTGGATATAAGTATCAAAACTGAAAATAATAAAATGAATATTGATACCCGGATAGTTAACGAACAGAACAAGCTCAGTATCACCGGCAATGTGGATCATTTATCAGCAAATCCTGAGATAAATCTTGATGTTCTGGCTAGTTTGAACGACCTGTCGCGGATCGAAAAATTCTCATTTGGCACTCTCTCGGAGATGAAAGGGAAAATCAATGCGGAGATATCACTAAAAGGAACGGCTCAAAATCCTGATATTGATGGATTTGTCGGGTTTGAGGGAACAGCATTCAAAATCAACAGCCTCAATTTCCTTGCCCGGATTGAGGATAATAAAATAAAAATAAATAATAACGGCATTCATTTTAACGAGTTAGTAATTGCCGACGCACAGGACAAGAAGCTTACGGTTAATGGTGATATTCTTACCGGTGACTTCAACAATATTGCGTTTGATTTACACCTGGCAACAAAGGATTTTCAGCCGGTGAACAGCACTTCGGCCGATAACAGTACCTTCTATGGAAAGCTTTCCATGGCAACTGATGTTTGGCTTAAAGGAGATATAAAAAATCCGGATATCAAAGCGTATATTAAAATAGACAGCGCTACCAACCTTACGTATGCACTTCCCGGAAGCGAACTGAAACTGGTAACTTCGGAGGGAATTGTTAATTTCCTGGAGCCAGGTCAGCAATATGATTCCATTTTTATTGTTCAGAAAAGCAATTCCATTGCCGACTCCATTTTGTCGCGATTACCAGGTATTGATTTGTCGGCAAACCTCGAAATAGACCCGAATGCAAGGTTTACAATTGATATTGATCCGAAATCGGGCGATTATTTAACCATTGGTGGAAGTGCAAACCTTAAAATAATTGCCGACAAGGCAGGTAAGAAATCAATTAACGGGATATATGAAGTCCGATCAGGACTTTACCAGTTATCCTTTTATAATATGGTAAAAAAGACTTTTATCATTGTTCCCGGCAGTACCGTGAGCTGGTCGGGAAATCCTAAAGACGCCGATTTAAACCTGAGTGCCGAATATACCGTCACAACCCCATCAACGGCCCTGATGGCTAACGAATCATCCACTATGAGTGAAACAGAAATGAATATGTTCAAACAGCGTCTGCCTTATGTGGTTAAACTAAATATCCTGGGATTCCTGTCGGAGCCTAAAATCAATTTTAATATCACTTTGCCGGATAAATATCTTACTGCAAATCCAATGGTAGCTACCAAACTCACCCTGTTGAACAGCGAAGACCGCACCGATGATCTGAACAAGCAGGTATTTGCCTTGCTTGTCACCGGTGGCTTTATTGCGGATAACCCTGGCTCAGCTTCCAGTTCGCCATCAGGCATTGCTTCTACCGCTGCGCGAAACAGCGTCAACGGTATCCTGGCCGGACAAATGAACAACATTACCAGCAAGTATGTCCACAATTTTGATGTAAATTTTGGATTAACAACTTTTGATGACGGAACAGTTGGCTCAACAACCTCTACCACTGAACTGGATGTGCAGGTCTCAAAGAAATTATTTAACGATAGGGTTACGATAGAAGCGCAGAGTTCATTCGATTTGAGTGGATATAAAAATACCAGCACCACTGCATCAGATCATAATTCGGGGGAGGTGGCGGTTACCTATAACCTCACACAGGAAGGAGATTATAAACTTAAAGCCTTTTCTCAAACCGCTTATGATCTTTTTGACGGCGACATTGTAAGCAGTGGAGTTGCCGTTTTATTTACAAAGGAATTTGATAGCCTGAAAAGAAAGAAGAAAGGGAAAAGTGGAAACTTGAAACTGGAAAACAGGGATACTGGAAAATAAGAAAACAGGATATGTAGAATAGAAAAATTGTGATTATTGCCACAAACCAGTCCCTTCACCCACAAAGTTCAAACTTAAAATATTGAATAACAATAGAAATACCAACTCACTTTTGCAACTACGAAATGCTCAGAAAAGTCCGATTATATAGTTTGCTGCTAACCGCATCGCTGCTGACCGCGCTCTTTTCAGGCTGCACCGGCCTCGGGAAGATCAGCGAGGGCAGCCATCTTTATACCGGGTATGTTTTGAGGTTTGACACCACCCGGTTTCTTGCACATCAATTCGATACAAAAAATGAGCTTAACGGGCTTTTTACAAAGAAACCTAACAGCAAAATTCTTTGGATGCGGCCTCGTCTGTGCCTCGACAACATGATTAATGCGACGGAAAAGAAGAAAGGGATGAAGCACTGGTTGAAATACAAAGTGGCCCGACCTCCGGTACTGATGGAAAGCATGAATCTGCCTGAAATAAATTCCGCCCTCGTAAACCGACTGCAGAACCGTGGGAATTTTCAAGCTAAATCCAGTTTTGAAATTATCAATAAAGGAAGAACTGCGAAGGTGAATTTCAAAATTTCTCCCGGAGAACCGTATAAACTGAAGGCGATAAAATATCCATCCGGAAGTGACGATATTGAACGTGATGTTATTAAACTGCAGCCAAAGTCAATCCTTAAAGCCGGGAATATTTATTATCTGAAGGATTTTGAAAACGAACGGAATCGTATAGCCCAGCTTCTGCTGAATTCGGGTTATTATTATTTCAGATCTGATTACCTGCTTTTTACTGTTGATACAGCGCTAAGGAACCATGAAATTAATACCTGGCTGGATTTAAAACCCGGAATACCCAATGGGGCTTCCAATGCATTCAGGTACAAGGATATTTATATTTTTGATGATTATTCACTCAATGATTATCATCCTGACACGACCAGGGTCGGGAATTACTTTTATGTTTCGGAAAAGCACAAATTTAAACCTCAGTCAATACTTAATGAAGTATTTCTAGAAAAAGACAGCCTGTATTCACGTGCCAATCATTATGCGACGCTTCAACGCCTAATGGGCCTGGGAATTTTTAAGTATGCCTCGGCAAGTTTTGTATCCGATGTCTCGGTAAGGGGACGAATGAATGTAAATGTTCAGTTAACACCGATGAGCAAGATTTCACTCAGCGCTGAAATGAATGCTGCTTTAAAATCAAATAACTTCGCCGGTCCAGGTTTTAACCTGAATTATAAAAACCGCAACCTTTTTGGTGGCGCCGAACTTTTATCCGTAACTCTTGGAGGGTATTTCGACTGGCAGTACAGTGGATCCACCAGAGGGAAAGCCTCCTACCAGTTTACACTTGATGCAGCGCTTACACTTCCGAAATTCGCTGCTTTTAATCTGGAAAAAGGAGCAATGAAATCCCTTGCCCCGAAAACTGTTATCACCGCAGGAGGAGGAATTTATACGCGGGTTGATCTTTACAGATTGCATTCTTTTAATACTTCGCTGGCATACCAGTGGAAAAAGACAGAAAATACTTCATTTCAACTAAGCCCTGTGGACATCAGTTATACTGTTCTTGCCGATTCATCAGCAGAATTTTCTCAATTCCTGCATGAGAATCCCTCGATAATGAAGAGCTTCGAGCAACAGTTTATCCTGGGCTCCAGGTTTAATTTCGTAAACAGGCATATAACCCTTGGCAACAGTAAGAATAGTTTGTATATCAACGAAAATCTCGACCTTGCCGGTAACCTCACAAGCCTCATCACAACTGCATTTAGCGGATCCAGCCCTACATCAGCGGACCAGCATCAGCTTCTGGGTATGCCCTACTCACAGTTTGCCATGCTTCGCAATGAAGTTAGGTATTATTATAAACCCAATGCGCAAAGCCAGGTTGCATGGCGGCTGATTGCAGGGGTTGGTATTCCGTATGGCAATTCATCAACAATACCTTACATTAAGCAGTATTATGTAGGAGGACCTTACAACATACGTGCATTTGTTTCAAAATCAATCGGTCCAGGAACATATGCCCCGGCCGAGGGTATAAGTAACAATTATATCGATCAAACGGGAGATATTACGCTGGAAACAAGTGTAGAATATCGTTTCGGTATTTACAAAAGTTTTAAAGGCGCTTTTTTTGTGGATGCAGGAAATATATGGCTGGTAAATGATGACCCACAAAGGCCAGGCGGCAAGTTTAAAATGAATACTTTTTATAATCAATTGGCTGTGGGCGCAGGATATGGATTCAGATTCGATTTCGATATTATTTTGCTTCGTTTCGACCTGGCTGTTCCGTTGCGTAAGCCATATTTACCCGAAGGGAAGCAATGGGTAATAAATGAAATTGATTTTAGCAAACCCTGGCGGAAGGATAACATTATGTGGAATATTGCCATTGGGTACCCTTTCTGATAATCCCGGGAGTAGTGCTTTTTATGACGGTGATGGAGGCAGAAAGGCATAAAATAATAGTGCATTCTCAGAAAGTATTAATGATCCGAGGATTCACGTTTTGATCTTATCCCCCTTTAATAATTCCTCACAGCTTCCATAAAACTTCAAGAGCTTAAAACACATTGTGCTTTAAGCTCTTGAAACAGGCAATTACAGCCTGGCAAAGAAATAAGGATTTAATTCGGTAACTAAATCAAACCGGTCAAACTACGGGGAACCAGCTTTTATCAAACCTATAGCGAACCTGCGGGAGGTGCCAGTTTAATGGATTTTGCCCGGGTGTTTAACTGTTTGATAAAGAAAATATTGATGAGCTTGTTGTCTTCTGAGAGAAAAGCAGATGACATGCCGTTTACAATATCCACGAATAATATGGCTGGATTGTTGGCATCGTTATACTTGGCATTGAGTTTAACGCCCATTTTCTTGAGAGAGCCATCTTCGAGGATTACTCCTAAGGTTTTGACAATCTGGTTGTTTTTTACTTCTACTTTTCCCATATAACAATCGGCCTTGCTTCCTTCGCGAACGGTGAAAACAACTTCCTGTACTCCATCAGGAACCGGGCTTGCACCTCTGTCGTTGAAAACCTTTGTGTATTCCTCATAACAATTTGATTGCGCATTGGATTTTATTGCGCTTCCAAAAACCAGGATTAATGTAACTAATAGTAGTTGAAGTAGATTTTTCATATTTATTCTTATTTAAGTTAGGATTGATTACTATGCTGATAAAAGGGAAAGGCTTTCAGATCAATTCAATGCAAATATATGTAAAAGGTTGTAAATTGAAGTTATTCTGGTTTAAAA
>CAIWMA010000058.1 GCA_903913645.1 uncultured Bacteroidales bacterium
ATTAGCGGCTGGCCATCCGTATCTTTAACGGCCAGTATGTCTCGTGTTATTTCAATCAGGTAGCTATCGAGTTCACTTTCATTCCATTCCTTGAAAACAGCATGCATTTCATCGGCTGACATACCCAGGAGATCGCGCATAATCTGGTAAGCCTCACAAATCAGCTGCATATCGCCGTATTCAATACCGTTGTGAACCATTTTAACAAAATGGCCGGCGCCGTTTTCGCCAACCCAGTCACAACAAGGTGTGCCATTATCAACTTTGGCAGAAATCGCCTGGAAAATAGGTTTTACAAATGGCCATGCTGCTTTTGAACCTCCCGGCATAATTGAAGGTCCAAGTAAAGCGCCTTCTTCACCACCCGAAACACCTGTTCCGATAAACAAAAGCCCTTTGCTCTCTACATATTTCGTACGGCGGTCTGTGTCGGTATAAAGCGTGTTGCCACCATCAATAATGATATCGCCGGGTTCCAGGTAGGGCAAAAGCAACTCGATGAAATCATCCACTGCCTTGCCTGCTTTTACCATCAACATTATTTTCCGGGGGCGTTCCAGGTTGTTAACCAGCTCTTCGATGGTGTGAGTTCCAATAATGTTTTTCCCTTTGGCACGTCCATTTACAAAGTGATCCACTTTGCCGGTTGTGCGGTTAAAAACGGCTACTGTATAGCCTTTGCTTTCCATATTCAAAACCAGGTTCTCTCCCATTACTGCAAGTCCAACCAATCCGATGTCTGCTAATGTTTTCATAATGATATTGTTAGTTTAATGAATTTTATACTATCCCTTTTCAGGGTTATTTGATTTTTACTGTAAATCCGAGTTTATGAAGCATATCAATTGCTTTCGGTTTTCCATTTTGAAGTTTGACTGTATAGGATGGAAATTCGCGTCGAACCGGATACTGGCCTCTCTGTTGCTCAAAAGTAGTCGGTGAGCGTTGTAATAGAATGTGATCTTTCATAATCGGATACGTATGCAGCACTGCTTCATGCATTATCTGAAATGATGATTTCCCGGCTCCTTCGATCACAATTTCGGGAACCGCTGGCTCCGGAAGTACCGGAGGATAGAAATCTTTCAAAGGCAGACCAAAAAACGAACTTAGTGCCTGTACAACTTGTGATGTCCCTTTAGCTTTGCCATCAATTGAATATCCAGCAATATGTGGTGTGGAAATATATGCCTGGCTTAAAAGCTCAAGGTCAATCTCCGGTTCATTTTCCCAAACATCCAGAACTGCTCCGCTAAGCTTACCTGATGAAATCGCACTTTTTAAGGCTTCGGTTTCGACAACTTCGCCACGTGAAGTGTTGATAAGCCAGGAATCGGCCTTCATTTTTCTTAATAATTCAACATCAAAAAGATGAAGAGTTTTATCCGGACCTGTCTTATTAAGCGGAACGTGAATCGTAATGATGTCGGATGTTTCAAGAATTTCGTCGAGCGAAACAAAACCACTATTCCCTTTATTACGTGCCCTTGGAGGGTCGTTGAGTTTAACTTTCAGTCCAAGGATAATTGAGGCTTGCTGAACTTTCGAGCCTACATTTCCTACCCCGATAATGCCAAGCGTTTTTTCGCTTAGTTTAAAGTCGTTATTAAAAGCAATTGTTACGAGCGCCGAAGTAACATATTGCTGCACCGAAGCTGAATTACAGCCAGGCACATTGATCCACGTAATTTCTTTTGATTTACAATAATCTGTATCAATATGATCGTAACCAATTGTGGCAGTGGCGATAAATTTAACAGCAGTGCTTTCCAGTAATGCAGCATCGCACCGGGTCCGGGTTCGTATTAACAAAGCGTCGGCAGCCATTACAGATTCCCGGGTAATAAGGTTACCAGGCAAATATTGTATATCTGCGTATGGCTCCAGCACTCCCTGGAGGAAAGGGATTTTATCGTCGGCTATAATATTTATCCTGCTCAATTTGTTAGTCGATTATTTGGTAAATTTTTTTTTGACTGATTTATTTCAATGTCAGACACCCGATGGGTCTGCAGACACTGAAAAACGGTCTTTCCAGGCCCATAATCCTAGTGCCGGATTGGAAACATAGAACATTTTTTCTCCATCCACCATGTTGTATCCATCCATTAATTTAGCAGGATTATATTTTTTCATCATTTCTTCCAGGTTGCCATAACTGAAATTTACGCTTTCAATTTCTTCGCGGGTAAGCTTTCCTGGACAATAGGTAACTTTGAACCTGTTTTCGTGTGAGCCATGAATAAGATGAGCGGCTGCACTCAGGTTTTCGCGAAGTTCGAGATTATTTTTTACTAATTCCAATATTTCAGGTGTGGTGAGATAGCCGTATTTACGGATCAGCCTGTCAATTTCCTTGTCTTCGCCAAATTCTTTCAATCCTGGAGCAAGAATAATCAATTCACCGTCATTGGCAAGAGCCATCCTGGTGCGGTAGATACTTTTATTACCTAACCAGGTGCTTTTAAACTCAAAAGGATCGAGGTAGACAACAACTTTTTCAAGTGGCTCGTCCAGCAGTTCGAAGTTCACCTTAAGAGATAATTCGGCAGCTTTATTGAAACACTCACTGTCGTTGCCGACAAACAGGCCTTTTACTGCTGTTTCACCATTCCCTGCACGACCAATAACCGTGTGGATGTAAACAATCGGAAGGTGAGCAGCAAAATGCTCCGAAGCATAATTAAGCACCTTACGTACAGGATTATCCGCACGTCCCATAATACGTTCCATCCCATAGGCGGCTCCTAGGAAATGGCTCTTATTTATACCTTCTTTGCCACCGGTGCCAACGAAAATATTTTTATTATAATTTGCCATTCCAATTACTTCATGTGGAACTACCTGGCCGATAGAAAGTATGAGATCAAATTTGCCTTCTACAAGCAGTTTGTTTACCTGAGCAGGCCATGAAAAATCAACCTGGTTTTCCGAAACCTGATTTACATATTCAGCAGGAACTACTCCAAGGGTAACAATATCTGTCCTCCAGTTGTGAATCCGGAAAAGAGAATGCGGAATTTTACCAAACATCCTGATAAGTTCGGTTTCCGACATAGCTGCATGTGTGCCAAGTGCAGGCAGAATATCAGTAACCGCATCACCATAATATTCCCATGCCATCTCGGTTAAGATGCCAGCCTGTGAATGGAATCGGGTGAAATCAGGAGGCACTATTAATACTTTCCGCTTCGGGCCTAACTTATCCAAAGCTTCATAGAGCCCTCTTCTGAGTTCTGCATGACTTAATTCAGTAGTAACTGAACCCTGGTTATAATAGATCATGGTGTTATTTCAATCAGTGATTTGAACATTTTTTTTAAAGATCCAAGTCCCAAATTCCAGGGACCAAGATCCAATAGGAACTACAGGAACTATTGCAACTTATGGCTTTAAGAATCAAAGTTTGGAATCTTAAAATTTGGAATTTGGTTACTGGAATTTGAGCATTATCTTTTCACTCTTGCATTCCCTTCCCAAATACTCCATACCATTTGCTCATCAGCTGGCTGTGCATAATCGGTTAAAAATGTTGTGGCTAAAGCACCGCTCGCCCAGCCAAACTGCATGCATTTTTCCGGTTCCCATCCTTTTAGAATGCCGTAAAGCAAACCTCCTACAAATCCATCACCTCCACCAATTCGATCAAGTACGTGGATTTCACGCGGTTCAATCACATTCCAGTTATCGCCATCAAGCATAATTGAACCCCAAAGGTGTTTGTTCGTATTTATTACTTGTCGAAGAGTCGTAGCAAATACCGAAGCATTTGGGAAAGCCTTTTTTACCCGCTGAATCATTTTTTTAAAACTTTCAATTTTGGAATCAATAGCTTTTCCGCCGGCATCAGGCCCTTCAATTCCAAGGCAAAGCTGAAAATCCTCTTCGTTTCCAACCAGGATATCAGATATCGATGCTATTTCAGTAAAAATATCATGCAATTCTTTTTCACGACCTTTCCAGAAAGAAGCACGATAATTCAGATCAAAAGAGATTCGGGTACCGGCTTTCCTGGCTGCACGGGCCAGTTCAAGGCAAAAAGTGCTGGTTTCGGGTGACAAGGCAGCAATAAGTCCTGAAAGATGCATAATCTGAACACCTTCTCTCACAAAAATACGCTCCAGGTCAAAATCATTTAGATTTAAAGTTCGTCCAACTTCACCGGCACGGTCGTTCTGCACCCGCGGACCTCGCGAACCAAAGCCACTATCCGCAATATTGAACTGGTGGCGATATCCCCAGGGATCGCCTTGTTCAATGTCTCTACCTTCATAAACCATGTGCCTGCCGGCCAGGTTGTTTTTTATAAACTGGGCTATCGGACTGTCTTTCACGAAAGTAGTGAGTACTTTAACAGGTAACCCAAGATAGGACGGAATGCTTGCAACATTGGTTTCGGCGCTGGTGGCCTGCATCTTAAAGGTATCACTGCTATGAACAGGTTGACCGTTTACAGGTGTTATACGCACCCCCATACTTGTTGGAACCAGAAGCGACCAGGAAAAGTCTTTTTTAAGTTGAATACCCATGATCTGTTGATGATAATTTGTAATTACTCAATTAAGTTATTAAACTCCGCCAAAAGCACTGTAACCGCCATCAACCGGGAGAATTATACCGGTAATAAACTGTGAAAGGTCAGAAAGTAAAAAGAGCACAGCGCCTTGTACGTCCTCCGGTTTCCCATATTTTCCAACAGGAGTATTTGCAATAATTTTTAATCCCCGTGGTGTGGGATCACCGGTTTTTTCATCGGTAAGCAAAAACCGGTTCTGGCTGGAAAGGAAAAACCCTGGTGCAATAGAATTAACACGTATCCCGGTTTTAGCCAGGTGAACCGCCAGCCATTGCGTAAAATTATTCACTGATGCCTTGGCTGCCGAGTATGCAGGAATTTTGGTCAGGGGTTTAAAGGAATTCATCGACGAAATATTCAGGATTACGCCCTTTCCTTTTTGCAGCATATCGGTAGCGAACACCATACACGGAAGCAGGGTGCCGCTAAAGTTGAGAGCAAAAACATCGTCGAAGCCATCCATTCCTAGCCCAAAGAACGAATTTTCCAAATCGTTGACATCGGTCATTTGTTCGATCCGGGTAGTCGCTTTGGGCGAATTACCACCGGCTGCGTTGATTAGAAAGTCAATAGTTCCAAGCTCTTCATTAATCACTTTCTTAGCCTCAACCAGTGAATGCTTGTCTAGCACATTGGCTTCTACCCCAATGCAATCAACACTGTACTTTTCGGAAAGCAGTCTGGCGGCATTCTCAGCATTTCCCTTATTGCGTCCAATTATGGCCGTTTTAATTCCTGCTGAAACCATTGCTTCACTGATCGCATAGCCTAAAACTCCGGAACCACCTGTAATTACTGCTATTTTGCCATTAAGTTCTGAAAAATCAAAAGTCATGCTTGTCTTTTTTAATTATTGTTAATCTGTTTCTGATTACATTATCAAAACCGGAATCTAAATTTTAAAATTCGTATAATATTCAATATTTTCTTTCATGATGATGTCGATCGGACTGTAGTTAAACTTATCTACAGTTTTTTTGAGAAACAGGTGGTTGAAGAGCGAAAGAACACTTTTATATCCTTGTTCTTCCGGGTTTTGACAAATAAGAAACTGGATAATTCCCTTTTCAAGAAATTCAACATTTTCCTGCAATAAATCGTATCCGATAAGAACAACATTTTCAATTTTATTTTTTTCCAGATATCTTGCTACAAGGTGTACTCTTGAGTTTGCAACAAATAAGCCGGATGGTTTCTGGGCGCTCTCCATAATAGTGTCCAGTGATTTAACAAGTTCAGTTGAGGAAGAAATATCAACATCCATCGAATGTATAAATACCTGGCTGGCAGCAACCTGCGAAAAATAAGTAATAAATCCTTTTTCGCGCAGGCTCAAATGGTAAACAGGTGCCGAGGGGTTTAAGGGTTTCACAACATAAATGTGGCTGATTCCTCCATTAACGATACCATATTTCATTAAACTGGCAGCCAGATAACCACTTTGAACCGAGTTCTGACCAAAATAGGCCAGGTTTTTACAGTTTTCGATAAAAACATCGATAAAAACATAAGGAAGCTGAAGTTGATCACACTTTTCGATAAGTACTAAGGAAGAATCATAAAAAACCGGGGCAAAAATAAAACCACTGGGATTCGAGTTTAAAATTTCATTGGCTTTCTCAACGAAGGATTTTTCGTTCCCATAATCAAAAGTTGCAATCTGAAGTTCGAAATTGAATTTTTTAATTTCCAGTGCTGCAGCTCTAATTCCTTGCAACGGTTTTTCCCAATATGCATTGCTGCCTAAATCAGGAATCAGAACGGCAATTGTGTATTTAATTTTTGATGCAAGCGACTTTGCCAGTAAATTAGGTGTATATCCTAATTCTTCAATTATTTGAAGAACTTGTTCGCGGGTAGTTTTAGAAACTTCGCTTCGGTTATGCAATACACGATCGACAGTACCAATAGAAACATTTGCGTGTTTAGCAATGTCTTTTATGCCAATTTTAAGTGCTGCGTCCTTTTTCAATGCTCGCTTGATTAGAAAAACGTTATAATCTTCCGTTAACGTACACGACAAAGATATATACTATTTTTGAAATTCCGTTAACGTTAACGGAAAATATTTTTAAATCAACAGATAACTGCTTAAATTCGCCGTTTTCTAATGCTTAAACATAAGCGTTCTGAAAACGGCCTGCTCCTTTTACCTGTAATTTATCTGCATTTTTATTTACTTTTCAATTTAAAAAACTCGAAGCAATACTTTGGACACAACTTTATATCAATCACGACTATTCGGTTACAGCACCGTTATCACCGATATTACGGCCTTGGTTTTTGTAGGCCTCGTGCCTGCCGCCTCACATTTGTTTAAAATCCCGGTTTATTATATCGAACCCATGCGCGTAATGCTTTTGCTGGCTTTATTATATTCTTCACGATGGAATGCATATGCACTGGCGTTAGTGTTACCAATATTTTCCTTCCTGGTTTCAGGTCACCCCTCACCAGTGAAAATGATGATTATTATGACTGAGCTGGAAATAAATGCCTGGCTGTTTCTTTTCATTATCCAAAAAACAAGGAAACCATTCCTGAGCACATTTGCTTCAATACTTATCAGCAAAATATTCTGTTATGCAATGTACATAGTAGTATTTTCAATGGCATTCGTTAAAGAAGAAGCTGAAATAACATTCCTTTTCGCCCAGGTGATTTTGACGCTGTTATTAAGCAGTCTGATATGGTTCATATTGAACCGTAGAACTTCCAATTCCAAAATTCAATAATTAACTTTATTCTAGACTGAAAAGAATAGGTAACAGTCAAAAATTGATATGCATATAGACTGGCAATCTTGTTTGTGATTTCTGGAAGAACAAATTTTAAGGTATTCAGCTTGATTTTAGTAAAACGTGGTAAAACTTTATTGCTAAATTATACTCACCAATTAAATGAACCAAAAATATAAAATGATTCTATTTTCTGGGATTTCTTGATGTGAGAATCATATCTATACGCGGCTGTTCGAAGAAATTCCTTATCACAATTCGTACCTTCCAAATTTTAATAGCCGGAAAAATTTATGCCAGTGAAGATTCGTCCTTTTTCAACTTTGTGAATGCAATAATCAGGAAGCTTACGATAAAGAATACGGACAGCAATAAGGTGCTGTTCCGCATGCTGCCCGTTATTTGTTCAATAATACCAAAACCGAGCATTCCAATTACAATGGCTAATTTTTCAGTGCTGTCGTAAAAACTAAAATAAGAAGCAGTATCGCTGGTATCCGAAGGTATTAATTTCGACCAGGTTGATCGTGCCTGTGACTGGATTCCACCCATCACAAGGCCAAGCAGCGCCGACAAAACATAGAATTGCATTTCCTCACGAACATAATAAGCGGATAGACAAACAAATACCCAAATCCCAAGCATCCACAGCAGGGAGGTCCTGTTCCCAAAACGGGTAGAAACTCTTCCGAAAATATAAGCACCAAGGATTGCTACCAGTTGAATTATGAGGATTGTCATGATCAGCTTGGTATCAGTTATTCCAAGTTCAGCTTTACCGAATAGGGAAGCAACAATTATAATGGTTTGAACGCCCATGCTGAAAAAGAAAAAGGAAAGAAGAAACCGGTACATGGTCTTATGTTTTTTGATGTACCTAAATACATTAACAACCTCATGAAATCCCCGGGTAAAAATGGTAACATCCCAGCTGACCACTTTTCGTTCTTCGCGTAAATAGTAAAAAGCAATTTGAGATACAGCCAGCCACCATATTCCTACTTCAATAAACGAAAATCTTATAGCTTCCAGACTATCAGAAAATCCAAACAACTTATAGTTCTGCAATGAAAAAATATTGAAGATCAGCAATATCATACTACCGGCATACCCATACGAAAAACCTTTGGCACTGATGCGGTCGTGTCTGTCAGGCGTAGCGATTATTGGCAAAAATGAATTATAATAAACAAGTGAACCGGCAAAGCCTAACACAGCCAGCATAGGCAGCAAAAGTCCCAACATTATATTTTCACCCGTAAAAAAGTATAGCCCCATACAGGCAAGCGACCCCAATACAGTAAATGATTGCATAAAACGTTTACGATACCCGCCCAGGTCGGCTATACCCGATAATGATAACGTCATTAATATGACAATAAAATAACCAAGGGCAATGGCATATTCATAAAGCACTGTATTCTTAATATTCATACCCAGGAATGAAACCATTTCCGAACCAAAAGCCTTCTGAGTTACCTGCTGATAGAATATCGGGTATAAAACGGTATTTACGCTCAATATATAGGCTGAATTGGCGATATCGTAAGAACACCATGCATTGATAACCTTAAGGGAATTTACAGGCAAAATCGGCTTCGTCATATCAGTCTGATTATTTAATGCTAAAACTACTATTATTATTTGAATCCGGTTTATATATAGATTCAAATAATCAGGCATTACTATTTTTTTATCTGTTTAAATCTAATTACAATTAACCAAAACTTACTACATTTGGTTCATTAAGTTAAAATTCAAATGAGAAACACAGACTCGTTCATTGTTCTTTTATCGAAGATTTTAGCTTTAAAAATAAGGCTTCTGCTTCGTTTTCGGTATAGGATTTCAGTTAAGGGATCAGAAATTTTACAAAATAATTCGCCGATACTTTTTCTGCCCAACCACCAGGCACTGATAGATCCTGTGATTTTACTCAGCCATGTCTATCGGTTTACCACAGCCATTCCTGTAATTTCGGAGAAATACTACGACATACCTATAGCAAAATGGTATTTTAAACGAATGGGGGCAGTCCGGGTCAGTGATCTTGAAACAGGAAGCCGCAATACACAGGTTTTAAAATCAATCATCCGCTCAGTGTATAAAGGATTCCGACGTAACAAAAATATTGTGATCTATCCAAGCGGACAGATTGCCGGGCAAGGTTTTGAGAAAATTTTCAATAAAAAATCGGCATATCATATTGTCAGAGATATCCCTGAAGGTATTCAAATTGTAGGTGTTCGCATAAATGGTTTGTGGGGAAGTATGTTCTCGAAAGCAAAAACCGGGAAATCACCGGATTTTTTCGTTCAGTTATTAAAAGGGACTTTCTACATTCTTGCAAACCTGCTTTTCTTCCTACCCAAACGTTCTGTCAGCATAGAATTTAAAGATCTAACCAAAAGCGCTAAAGAAAATGCGATTCCGGGACAAACACCGTTCAATTCATTTCTTGAAGATTTTTATAACCTGCATGGGGAGGAACCTGTACTTTTCCTGAAGCACATTTTCTATTTGCCACAATTGAAAAGAAAAGCTTTCAGGGCTAATAGCCAAAAGACCGAAAGTTTAACTGCCACAAGGACTAATGAAGAATTATCTTAAACCAGCCGGTATTTCAATAAAATCAAATGCTTTTTTGAAATCTCTAAAGATATAAATGTTAGATTTTTCATCAGAATTGAAATTAAAAACTTACCTGGTTGCTATTATTAACTTGCACATTTTCTGAGATTTATCGGTAGTAAGGCTGCAGATATAAATTCCTGCCGGAAGCGTTATCCCGTGATCATCTTTCCCAAACCATTGTAAAGTGTACGATCCTGCAGGCAAAGTTTTGTTAAGTAAATCTGCAACTTTTTGCCCTGAAACAGTGTAAATTGAAATTCTTGCAGTTCCATTTTCAGGTAACAGATACGAAACAGTAGTTGATCCTTTCATAGGATTGGGCATTAATTTCAATCCGGGAGTTTTTGCTGAAGCCGGCTCTTCAGATACCCCCAAGGTGCCGGTTTCAATCACTTTTGCAGTATCCTGATCAGTAATCATAATATTATCGAACCATAATTCTTTCCCGTCAATAGGGCCGTATTCAGAAACAATTTCTAACCTGTCGATTGCCGCCCAATCGAATTTCCCCACCGGATTAATCCATGTGTTATTATCCCAGGATCCTTGTTCGCTAAATGTATTTAACGGGATACGTAAGTGATGCCATTTTTTATCCCAGGTAACTGTCAGATCTGAAATGGTTGTTCTTATCCTCCATGGATGATCCGCCGGATCGGAGGTTTTTGTATCCAGAAACCGGATATCGAACTTAGTCCCAGGAACATTTCCCCTTACAATCAAATCCAGTGCATAACCTGAATTTACAAGCTTCGTAAGATCCCTGTCAGGGACAAAATCAAGAGCAATGGCGGTATATTGCGGGCCACCTGTCCAGTAAAGACAATACTGGTTATTGTTTGGAGCAAGGGTTGAATAATAATCTATTGTTCCCGTAGTATAACTCGCTTCATTGATGCCCTTTCCGATATAGTCATCATAAATTTTAAATCCCACACTGTCAGGCTTAATTATAGCGGGATGTTGCTCAGGAACATTAAAACCGAGAGCTCCGAGTAATGGAACATTGAGATCGGATTCAAACACCTCGCCTGATCCTTTTGTAAAAATCCCAAAGCCTCCTTTATAATCCCAAATAGTCCATGGGATGCCTTTTAATTCGAGATAATCTTTAACTGCCTGGTACCAGAACGACCTGTCTGCAATGTTGCTGTTAGGAATATATACGCCGAATTCGCCACAGAAAATATCAACATTTCGCGCCTTCCTGAAATCAACCGCTATATCAATGAGTGATTTTACTTTTGCCACAGTGCCATCGACAACATAATTATTCAAGCTACTTTCAATCCATGATCCAACAAGCGACGGCGGACAAGTCGGCATACTGCCGGCATTGTATGGGAAAGGCACACCCGAAAGCGGAACCATCGAAGGAGATGTCCAACTTGCTCCCTGGTGAGTAAACAGGAAGGGATCGTAAAAGTGGAAGGTATAGATGAGGTTTGCATCTGTATAAACCGGCATCTGCGCCAAATCATTGTAACTATTATAGCCCGATGGCCCGACTATTATTTTATGCCGGGTATCCATTCTACGGATTGCACTAATCGCTTGTTGCTGAATATCACCCCAAAGCTGGTTGGTGATGCCATGGGGCTCATTCAGTATCTCGTAAATAATGTAGTTCGAACGATTTTTGTAATGTTCGGCAATTTGAGGCCACACTTTATTGAGTGTTAAGTTAATATCGGGACTTGTATTTGCCAGTGGATCAAATGAATGATTGTCGATAAGCAGATAAAGCTGCAGTTCTTCAGCCCAGCTTACTGCTGAATCGAGGAACGAAAAAAGCAGCGGATCGATGATATAATCAGGAGCACCGGTAGTCATTCCATGCAGGTTTATTGGTAGACGGATTACATCGCAGCCTAAACTTTTAATATCCACAAAATCCTTTTTCGTGAACTTCTGGAATTGAATTTTCCTGGCATCCGAAGCCTGGAACCAGCCTGTTAAATTCACGCCCCGGTGAAAAGGCACCTGGGCCGGTACTAACTGCAAGAGCAAAAAACAAAAAGAGATCAGGAAAAGTTTTTTCATTAATTAATTTTTGTTTTTAAAGGTCATGCGGAATTATTCAATGATTCTTTTATTCTAAAAGTGATCAGTTGATAAACAAAGCGAGTGACACAAGTTCGCTTAGCAATACTTTCCAATTAAACTTTTTCAATGCGTTGATGCTTAATCCTTTCAGCACTTCCCTTTTGACAAATCATAAGATGAAAGAGCATTAAGTTGGATTTGCTGTCGAAATCATGATTTCTTAAAGTTCCACTTGTTGCTTAAGCAGAATATTGTCAGAGGACGAGCCAACCAGTATTTCGAATTTGCCGGGTTCGAGCACCCATTGTTTTTTATCCGGGTTGTAGTATTGAAACGCCCGTTGATTAAGCGTTACCTCTACTTTTTTCGTTTCACCTGCTTTCAGACTAACTTTTGAAAAACCTTTTAATTCCTTGAAAGGACGAGGCAAAGCGCTTTCCAAATCCCTGACATATACTTCTGCTATCTCTTTGCCTTCAACTTTCCCGGTATTTGTAACATCGAAAGAAACTATACATTGCAATGATTCATCTTTACCGCTAACAGCTACCTTACAATCTCCGTAGCTAAAGGATGTGTAAGAAAGGCCAAAACCGAATGGAAACTGAGGTTTTACATTTTTAGTATCAAAGTAACGGTACCCGACCAGGAGGTCATCGTTATATTTCACCAATCCATTCTTACCGGGATATTCACCAAGTACATAAGAGGGGGAATCTTCCAATTTAACCGGCAAGGTATATGACAGCTTTCCGGAAGGATTTACATCTCCTGCTATAACGCCAGCCAGCGCGGTACCGGTTTCCATTCCCAGGTAACTGGTGTAAATCAATCCTTTAACATCCGAAATCCAGGCGCCCATGTCAACCGGGCTTCCTGCTATCATCACAACAATGGTTTTTGGATTGGCTTTTACAACTGCTTTAATTAATTCATCCTGACCGTATGATAATTTCATATCCGGCCTGTCAGTTCCTTCGCAATCGAGTCCGGGTTCGTGGTTGAGACCGCCGAAGATCAAAACTGCATCAGCAGAAGCAGCTGTTTTCACAGCTTCCTTAATCAGTGCATGGTTAATAGATTTCATGTTTTGAGAAACAGTATATCCCAGGGCGAAATTAATTTTAACCGAATTACCCAGCTTTTTCTGCAATCCTTCGAGTGGTGAAATTTCATATTTCGCTTTAATAACAGTACTTCCGCCGCCACGGGCATGTTTACGTGTGGCATTATCACCTATAACCGCTAAGGTTTTAATGTTTTTAAAATCGAGAGGAAGTGCCTGGTCATTCTTAAGCAGTATAATTGATTCTTCCGCAATTTTCAGGGCAGTTTTAGCCCGGGAAGGTGCTGCCAGAAGTGCTTCCATTCCCGTTGTATCCGGCTCGGATTTACCAATTATATTTAGTTTTAGCATCACGTAAAGAATACGTCGCACTTTATCATCAACCACTTTCGGATCAATCTTTTTAGCTTTTATTGAATCAAGCAGAGGCTGACCCGTGTAATATGAATCTTTGGTACCTTCCATCGGCATCATTTCAAGATCCAGGCCATTTTTTGCCGCTCCTACAGTGGTATGTGCTGCATCCCAGTCTGTCATTACCAAACCACGGAAACCCCATTCGCCTTTAAGTATTGTTTGGAGCAGGTAAGGATTCTCACATGCATATTGCCCCCTGAACCTATTGTATGAGCCCATTATACTCAACACTTCGCCTTCTTTAACAGCAGTTTCAAAAGCCGGAAGGTAGATTTCGCGCAACGCTCTTTCAGAAACCTCCACATTGATGGTTCCACGTTCAAATTCCTGGTTATTAAGCGCAAAATGTTTGGCGCAGACAGCGATTCCATTTGCCTGTGCAGCTTTAATAAAATTTACGGAAATGCGGGAAGTCAGGTATGGGTCTTCACTTAAATATTCCCAGTTTCTCCCGTTAAGCGGCGTGCGGTGAATATTTAAACCAGGCGCCAGCATAATATTTTTGCCTCTTATTACAGCTTCTTCACCGTAAGCATCACCAAATTCAGTAGCAAGATCTGTATTCCATGTTGAAGCAAGGGACGTCAATGCAGGGAAATAGGCGGTAGAATCGTTGTTCCAGTTTGCCGGAGACCAGCCATACGGGCTGTTTTCCTCACGCACACCACAAGGGCCATCGGAGAGATGAAGGGCAGGTATTCCTAGCCGTGGAATAGCCGGGGTTGTAAAATAAGTATTCCCGTGAATCAGCGAAACCTTTTCCTCCAGGGTGAGCTGTGAAAGCAGTTTTTCAATTTTTTGATCCATGGATTCTTCTGTTTTACAGGAATTAATAAAAATACCGAATAGTCCGGCAAGAAAAATAAAGCCAAAGAAATTCTTCATAAAAAACGATTATTACTGGTGAATCTGGTAAAATTTGTATACTATTTCATCCCGAACAGGGTAACAATCGGCGACATTCCTTAAGGTAGAAATCTTGTCGCTGTCTGAGCCTGAAAACCGGATTGTACGGAGCAAAGTTAATACAAGGAAAGCAAATATTTTCAACCAGTTCAGCACTTATCAATATCAAAGTCAAAACCTGAGGTGAAAATAGCCAAACAAAGGAAAAATTTACATCTCTTTTAGACTTACTAATACGAAGCATATTGACGGGTAGAGTGTTAACGTACCAATTTCCTTATTCAACTCATCTTATCATTTTTTTACTTTTCTCACTTTTTAAAGTAACAGATTTTTAAATCCATTTATGTATGACACAAAAATTACAAACAAGAAAAGGGGCTTTAACATTACTATAGCCTGCTAAAAATGTCACTTTCACTAGGAAATGAGCATGTGCGATCATATCCATTGGCGAGTCAGAGTCCACTAATTCCTCCGGCTTAAGAGCTATCTCCCAAAGAGATAATTTTCATGCAGAACAAAAACCCATTTAGGATGTTTAAATTCCTTAATATTTCACAAAAGAGATTGGATAAATCAATTCACGGTTTGTATTATCCCTTCTAAAGCAACAGGAATTTCCTGTTATCACCGTTTACAGATTTGGATAAAACAGCCCAATTTCCTCAAAGAGCTGCTAAATCCAAGTGACTTTGCCACATTTTTCTGCATCATAACATCAAATAACGGTTTTGTTTCTCAACCAATCTAACAACTGATTTCATGAATCCATCAATTGATATACAAAGTGATCATGTCGCGATGTCCATTATTCTAGATGCCATGGGTAACCGGGCGAACGAAATCCTTAAAACGGGCAATGTTGATTATTTCAGAATCGGGCAAATTCTTGATTTCCTCCATAATTACACGGATAATCTTCATTATGCAAAAGAAGAGCGGATACTTTTCCCTGCTGTAAAGGATGAAAACAAGCCCTGGATTGCGAAAATAATAAACAACCTTGTGCGCGAACACATCCTTGCCCGGCAGTATATCAAAGAGATTGATAACAATTTGAATGACTGCCTTGCCGGGCATACTTATTCCCTTCATAATTTAGCGTCTGTGATGCTGAAATATGTAGAACTGGAAAAAAATCATATAAAGGTTGAAGATGAAATAGTAATGCCTCTATTCAAAAGGCTTATTGACACTAATAAATTAGAGGGTTTCAAATTCGAATTTAAAGAAATGCCTGATAAAAAAATTGATCAGTTGAAATATCTTGAATACTACAGGCTTATAAATATACTCTCAACAGAAAATATTTATGGATTTAAACCAGGTAAATAGTCAGTTAAACCGTTGATACTGAAATTTGCGACTTTCATGTCCTGGGCAGATTTATAATATAAGGCATAAGGAATTAGTTATCCGAGAGATTTACAATTCTCCGCATACAGTTTGTTGAGCAAAGTATAAAATTCAAAATGTTTTGCATGACCAACCTGTATGTCCTGAATTACCCTAAATTCATGAGAAATAGTACGAAGTTTGGTCTCACTCAAAAGTTTTTCACACTGAGGTAAAACAATACTATCCTCTATCCTCATATGTTGCTCTTCAAGCGCAATAAAATCAGATAATTTTTTGGAGATACTTAAAAAAGGTACATGCTGCCCGCTAAGGCATTTTCCAATATTATCACCAAGTTCCAAAATATATCCACGGGCTAAATTGTGTTCTGCGATAAGGTGATGAATAGTTTTAGTTACATGGGGTATTTCCAGTTCAAGAAGAGCCGCAAAAAGACCCTTTTCCTCCTTCTCGTAATGACACCGCACTGTAAATATCGCCAGGAAATCCACAATCTGGTCGAATCTGAAAAAATCCGGTGCATTGATGCTCACATGGATATCGAAAACCAGTTTCTTCATCGAGAGGAGAATGATTTTCATTGCTGAATGTTCACCTCTTATATCAGATGCAGGATACATAACTACTAGATTTAACGATGAAAAAATAATTCTACTTTCTTACAAACTATTTTGAGCAGCTGGCATTTGGCCATTCTCATATTCCTCTACCCTTATTAGAAAATCAGCCAGCACATTCATATAATTTATGAACGCATCATAAGGCGAACTATATGGATTGAATGAATTAATCGTTTCACCATTATCAGATTGCTCAAATCTCATATAATAAAAGTGATCGCTCGATTGCAATTTACTCCAATCCCTGCGCAACCCTTCGTCATTGCACTTTGCCATAACAGGCAATGCCGAATATAAGCCATTCAAAGCCTCCCGCTGCAGATCGTTACCGATCCATGCTTCCAGAGTATTTTCATACCCTGTAGATTTATCCCTTTTCTGTGAACCTGGTTTAACCGCATCCAGAACTGTTCCTGCTGCTTCACTTACTGTACTGAAAAGCCACCTTTTCGATGACACTATCCTGTCGGCGAAAGCCTGCAGAAAATTCAATATCCCGGTATTCATGTTCCTGTTTCCGGCGAATGTCTCATAGTCTGTAAAAAGGTTCACAGATGCCGTACTTTGCTCAAGTCTATTCAGCCAGCCCATATACTTTTCAGACGTTAACGGCCACTCAGTCCATTCGCTGTGTGAAAAACGCGATGAGATATCTTCACTAAGATCATTATTGCGTAAGGCTATCTTAAGTTCCGGGAAAGCATCGTTTGCCGGGCTCAGATTGCTTTCCATCTGCCAGGTAAACTGCTTGACTTCATTAACCAGCACAACTTTGAATCCCATTCCTGATGCAAGGGAGGCAAGTTCATCTGAAAATGAAAAATTGGAATTTATCAAAGCATTAGGAATACACCCAAAAAAGCAGTGAAGCATTTTTACCTGCTTTTCAACCTGTCTCCTGTATTCATCCATATCCACGCCTAAAGCCAGGGAATGGGAATAAGGTTCTGCGACCAATTCAACATTCCCGGTCAGGTACAGTTCTCTGAAGCTTTCAAGTGCTTCCGGAACATACCTTTTCATCTGTTCAATAGCTGTCCCGCTTATACTGAGGGCAATTTTAAAGCTATCACCAAACTTCCTGATCAGACTCATTAGTACTTCATTCACCGGAATGTAGCATTCACGGGCAATTCGCCTGAGGATATCTGCATTCTGGTACTGATTATAGTATGAATGATCCACACCTATATCAAAAAACCGATAGGGTTTCAACCTGTAAGGCTGATGCACCCTGAGTAACAAGCATACCGACTGTTGTCCTGTTATGTTTTGCGTTTTCATACTTTTCAGTTTTAAGTTGTGAAAAATGATTTTTTAAAATCAGATTCTGAATTTAAAAAATCGTGATACTCTGCAAAGTACCTGGTAATTGGGATAAGGCAATTTGCCTATTCAATATGGATTTTGAGCTTTTCTATAGTCCATATACAACAAGGTTATTTCCTTCCTTTTCATTGTTCCAGGGGGTTGTGCCATATAGGTTAGTGCATTGTGATCAGACAACCCCTCTACTTTAGAATTTGGCAAAGAATTCTTCTTTACTTCCAGATAAATGCGATAGCGTAAACTATATTCCCATCTTCAAAATATTATTTATCCCAAACTGTTTAGTGAGCAAAGATTCATTAAGAGTGCCCTGCTAAATGATGTTCGTACAAATTAATGGACCAAAAGTATATCCTGCTGTTTTGGAAATCATTACACAATACCCGGAATATGTTACATTATATTCACTTCCCCCGGAACCAGAAACCTACCTGAAGCAAGGTTACCTGATCCATCCAATCATTTCTACATTAATTGCCTGATATGAAAAATCTGACATTACAAAACTGACTTTGAGAATCATTTGCTTTTATTAAAAAAGAAGTGAAATGTTGTAACAATCAATGATAATTGTGTAAGAGCTCACTTCTTCGGGAGTTATAACTTTGTGTAGAATTCAACCACAAATTAATAGTAGAGGATTCTATGTCTGCCAACTCATCAATACAAATTTGCAATAGACTATTTTTAAGCCCCCTTATGAGTATTTAGCCAATTTTTTACTATTCGGATACCCCTATATATCCTTGTCCTAGCATAGAAATCTGATTTTATCAGGATAAGGCCACACAATGTCCGCAGCACCTAGCTGCGGGCATTTTTTGAAAAAGCAAAAAGGGTATGTGTAAACGTTAATACCTGCTAATTATAGCAATTTTAATTTCGCTTACTAAAAATATTAACTTTACTCCAAGAATAAATAGACTGAATCCTCGTTTTCATCTGGTATAACAGCACGTTATAGTTTTTAAAAGCTGCATGAATGAAACTCTACCTGAAATTTGACACTAACATTGCACTCAAAAAAATAATACAGGAGCAATTTGATAAAATGCAGATGGACTACAATTACCTGGGTTTTGCCGAAATTGAAATAAACGACTCAGTTTCAAGTGTTGAAATGAGAAAACTCGACGATTGCCTAAACGTTTATGGCATCCAGATTGTTGAAAACCAAAAGAGTGTTCTTGTTCAAAAGATAAAAGACACAATTATTGAAATGGTTTATAAGGAAGATAAACTTCCAATTTCCAATTCCGCCTATTTATCTGATAAACTGAAACAACGTTACGGGTATCTTTCTTCGATATTTACGGAAATTACCTATACTTCTATCGAAAATTTCATTTTGCTTCAAAAAGCTGAACGTGCCAAACAGCTTATAAGTACTAATGAATTTACATTTACCGAAATTGCTTACACCCTTAATTATAGCAGTGTAGCGCATTTCAGCAATCAATTTAAGGGCATTACTGGAATTACACCATCATCATTTCAACGAATTATAAAAAAAAGGCGCGAAAACAGCAGTAATTTAGAATAACGGATTTCAGGCCCTATTCTCCAAAACCAGATTTACCAATACATTTAAAATGCCAAAGGAACCTATACATATTTTACTTGCTGATGATGATGAAGACGACCGCCTCTTTTTTAAAGAAGCTTTCGAAGAAATTAAAATTAACACCAGGGTTCAGATGGTTAATGATGGAGTGGAGTTAATGAATTTCCTGACTCGTGAAGGCAATCATTTGCCACAAATACTTTTTCTCGACCTCAATATGCCGCGTAAAACCGGAATCGATTGCCTGCTTGAAATTAAACGTATGGCACATTTGAAGGATATTGCAATCGCTATCTATTCAACTTCATCATCAGAAAAAGACATTGAAGATACTTTTGTTCAGGGTGCGAATGTTTATATAAAAAAACCAAGCGATTTCAGTATGCTTAAAAAAATACTTGAACAGGTAATCACTATTAACTGGCAATACCAGACTTCAGGATTGAACAGGGATAATTACTTTCTTAGTCTTTAATCTCACCCATTCAGATTATGCATATTAATCCTGTCTTCAAATCTGCTATTTTCCTGAAAGCTATTTTTGTCCTTTCTATTTTCATGCTGTTTTATATTTCGAGCGTTTCCTATAAGCATACCAAAGCGCTTAACGATTCCTCCGACCTGCTGGTGCATTCCTATAAAATTCAGTTCCAGCTGGAGCGCGTGCTTTCCATGCTTAAAGATGCCGAAACCGGGCAGCGTGGTTTTATTATTACCAGAAATCCTGTCTTTCTGAAGCCTTATAAATCAGTCGAAGATCAAATTTACGCCTCATTTATCAAACTAAAAGCCTTGACAATCGTTAACCAGCAGCAACAGGCCAACCTGGATTCGCTCCTGAAACTGATTTACGCCAGGCTCGACCTGATGGAACTTTCACTCGAAGGCATTAGAAAAAATACGATTGACGAAAATCAATTAAACCAGAATCTGCTTGCCGGTAAAAGCGTTATGGACAACATACGCATCCAGATAAACAAAATGGAAGATCGGGAAATTTCGTATTTTAATGAACATCAGAAAAAATATGAGACGGAAGTTATATTTTCCCCTATTTC
>CAIWMA010000059.1 GCA_903913645.1 uncultured Bacteroidales bacterium
TGATGAAGTTGAGCGAGATTTTTGCCAAAGAGTACGGGCATAGGATTCTGGGATATTGATGACAAGTGCTTTATATCATTTGATTCTAAAAGCTCATTTTCCGTGATTCAGAACTCCTGACCTCGTCCACTGAAAATAACTGTACCCTTGCATATTAGCGCAAACAGGAAAAGCGGTAAATTTGCCACATGCAACTATTATTACCCATTTATCCACCTGATACCACGCTGATAAACGCCAACGTGGGTGTATATGAACGAGACGGACTCGTTCAATATCTGATCAACGGTTTACCCGTTTACTCACATGCAAAGGATAACAATGATGCCTTCCGTTATATAACCAGTAATTTCATACATCAGGGTTTATGCCGTAATGTTGACATTGAGCGCGCCTTTGGTGTTAGCGAAGACAGTGTAAGCCGGGCGTTAAAGAAGTTTGAGACAAAAGGTGAGACTGGCTTCTTTGGTCCTGATTCGCGACATGGGAAGGCTTATAAAATTACAGGAGGCAAGCGTGAGCGGATTCAGGCCAAGTTGGACAATGGCCAAAGTAATTATAGTATAGCGAAAGAAGAAGGGGTGGCGGAGTCGGCCATTCGGTATGGCATCAAACAGGGCTATTTAAAAAAAAGAGTTTAGCCGTAACGCCATCTTTTGAAGGTATTACACCCAACCAACGAAACCAGCAAGATCAAGAATCCTTTCTTGGGATGGCCACCACGCGTTTGGAGGATCGCATCGCCTGTTCTCTTGGTGATGGCAGCTCTGGTGGAGTTCAATTTGAAGAAAGTCAATCGCTAAGTGGCGGTGGAGTTTTGTTTTTATTACCATCCTTATTGGCACAGGGGCTATTAAAGACCAAAGATGTTTATACCTGGCCATCAAAATTTTACTACAGCCTGGAGTCCATTGTCCTGACCTTGGCCTTCATGGCCCTCTTACGAATAAAAAACCCGGAACAACTCAAACAATGCAAGCCAGGTGAACTTGGAAGGATCATTGGATTGGACAGGGTTCCTGAGGTAAAATGTTTACGCCGTAAGATTGATTTGCTAACTCGCCAGCAACAGGCAACACATCTGAACACTATCCTGGTTGATTCATGGTATAGTGGCGATTCATCACAGGATGCGGAATTTTTATACATCGATGGGCATGTGCGAATTTATTATGGGGACAAAGCCAATCTTCCGGTAAAATATGTTTCCAGACAAAAGCTTTGCCTGAGCGCCACCACAGAGTATTGGGTAAACGATGCTCAGGGCATGCCCGTTATGATGGTCATGGGCGAGTTAACTGAAAAGTTGCAAACAGTCATTGAATATCAAATCATCCCGGAACTTCAAAAAACAATCCTGTTATCCCGACAACCCCAAGGCGATAATACACCTGTTTGCACGTTTATTTTCGACCGTGAAGCCTATGAACCTGCTTTCTTCATGCGACTATGGAAAACGTACAAAATAGCCATCATAACCTATCGCAAAAATGTAAAGGATAAGTGGCCAGAGGAATGCTTTAAAAGCGTTACTGTTTCTGTCTTACAGCAAATCGTTAACATGCAATTATGCGAATATGGAACCCACCTTGGCGGTTATTGGTTCCGCGAGATCAGACGTAAGGGTGAAACAGGGCATCAAACATCCATTGTTACCACTCATCCCACCTTAGAAGCCAAGTTCATTGCAGGGCGCATGTTTGGCCGGTGGAGCCAGGAAAACTTCTTCCGTTACCTTATTGAAGATTATGATTTTGACAAAATGGTCTCTTTCGGAGTAGAACCTGTTGATCCGGAAAAAGAAATCGTGAACCCTCAATACCGTAAGTTGACTCACCAATTAAAAAAGTTGAAAGAAAAAATACAACGACTTGAAGCCCGGTTCTTTCCTCTAATCCAATTAGCCATGGACCAGCCACTGGACAATTTACCTCTTATAACCAATAAGCAAATGGAGTATAAAGAAAAAATAGACTTCTTCAAAAACCAGCAGATGGAACTCATTAACCAACGCACCAAATTAAAACCCCGGCTGAAAGTTTGTCAGATGAACCAGCAAGAAAGATATAATAAACTCAAAACAGAAAGCAAGTTGTTGATGAATGTGATACGAATGATTTGTTATCGTGCCGAATCATCCGTGGCAGAGTGGATTGCTCCATATCTTGCAAAGGCGGAAAATGAAAAGAGAATGGTGGTTAAACAAATCATTCAATCTCACGCTGACCTGAATCCTGATTATGAAAGTAAATCTCTTAGAGTTACCCTGCATTCTTTGGCTGCGGCCAGGTACAATCACGCAGCCCGTGAATTGGTCAAATTGTTGAACCAGACAGAAACCATCTTTCCTGGTACCGATTTGAAAATCATTTATGAAATTACCGCCAAATAAGACTGCGCGAGGTCAGGAGTTCTGTAA
>CAIWMA010000060.1 GCA_903913645.1 uncultured Bacteroidales bacterium
ATAAAAAGATATTAACAACATCAAAATAATTGTTAATAACAAAGAGATTTCTTCATGAATTGAGGTCAATGAAGCAGTTTTTTTACATTTTCTTGCAAAAACAGGCTACATATTTTTAATAACTGAAAGCCTTTTCTAAACAGCCGAAGTTTTGAGGACTGTTTAAACAAGGATAAAAACATCAATCTTTCGCTCAATTGATTTACATTTGCACATCCTTAATCCGATACCTTCATGTTGTTTGATAATCTGCCTAAACTTCCTCTAAATGAGCCGGTTATTGTATTTACTATCCTAATAACAATAATTCTTATTGCTCCTATCGCTTTCAGGAAATTCAGGATTCCAGGTATTGTTGGGCTTATAATAGCAGGCATGCTGATAGGCCCACACGGAATAAACTTGGTTGAATCAGGAGAAAGCGTAAAATTATTAAGTACCGCCGGCTTGCTTTACCTGATGTTTTTGGCTGGTCTTGAACTCAATTCGCGCGATTTACTCCGTAACAAAAATAAAAGCCTGGCTTTTGGAGCTTTAACGTTTTTCATCCCGCTTGTTTTTGGGTTCTTTGTAGCCCATTTTCTGCTTTCCTATAATTTGCTGGCTTCTCTACTTATTGCAAGTATGTTTTCAACGCATACACTTATCTCCTACCCTATTGCCAGCAGGCTTGGAATTACACGAAGCGAAGCGGTTACAATTACGATTGGAGGTACCATCATTACGGATACTGCAGTTCTGGTCATGCTGGCTTTTATTTCTGCTGCTACCCAAGGCTCATTCACAGTCATGTTTTGGATCAGAATTGTGCTTTCTATCTCTGCTTTTTCATTTCTGATTTTATGGGGTGTTCCCAAAATCAGCATCTGGTTTTTTAAAAACCTCGAAGGTGAAAGTGGTTCTCAATATATTTTTGTATTGGCAATCCTATTTATTTCAGGCCTTCTGGCTCGTGTAGCCGGAATTGAACCTATTATCGGTGCTTTTCTTGCAGGCCTGGCTCTAAGTAGTCTGATCCCTCCTACTTCGGCTCTTATGAACCGGATTTCCTTCATTGGGAATAATCTGTTTATCCCTGTTTTCCTCATCAGCGTAGGAATGATTGTTGACTTTTCCGTTCTTTTTAACGGTTTTGGAGCATTGATTTTTGCTGTAACCATGGTTGTGGTAGCCATTGCCAGTAAGTTTGCTGCAGCCTGGGTTATGCAGGTAATTTTCAAATACACCAACACTGAACGACAAGTTATATTTGGCCTGAGCGTTTCGCATGCTGCTGCTATTATCGCCGTAGTAATTGTCGGGTATAATCTTAAACTCATCGGTTTGGATGTTCTTAATGGCGCCATTATGATCATCCTGGTATCCTGTTTTATAGGTTCTTTTGTTACTGAACGATATGGCAGAAAACTTGCTGTTGCAGAGGCAGAGAAAGCTCCCGCCAAAACCGGAATGCCTGAACGGATTCTTGTACCTGTTTCAAATCCGGCAACTATTGAAGGCTTGATTGATTTTGCAATTCTGGTCCGCGAGAAAAATACTGAACAGCCTGTTTATATGCTTTCAGTAGTTCCTGATGATGCTTTTGCCGAGGATCAGATACTTAAAAACAATAAAATGTTTGAATCAGTAATTTCGCATGCTGCTGCTGCTGATACACAACTGGCGCTTGTTTCACGGGTGGACCTTAATGTACCGAATGGGATATCGCGCGCAGTTAAAGAATTGATGATCAATAAAATAGTTCTTGGATGGAACGGAAAAATTACCACCACTAACTTTTTCTTTGGAAGCATTATTGAAAACCTGATCGGCAGTACAGAGCAGATGGTAATGGTGGTTAAAATTTCCAATCCGATTAATACAACAATCCGTATAATAGTTTCTATTCCTGAAAATGCTGAACGTGAGGCTGGTTTTTTAACCTGGTTGAATATGATAAAGATAATGGCTTCCAGAACCAGCGCTTCCCTATTGTTTTCCGGGTATGAAAAAACTCATTCTGAAATAAGAAATTTTCTTGAGACAGAAGATACAAATATCAAAATCGAATATCAGACTTCCCATTCAGCGCATCCCATAATTGATCAGTCTCGAATTGCAAATATCCAGGATTTTTATGTTGTGATTGCTGCCAGGCGGCGAACCTTGTCGCACGAACATTATTTTGAACACATGCCACGCGACCTGGCACGCCATTTTGAGAATAAAAACTTCATCATTATTTACCCGGAACAAAGGGCAGTTGAACTTCAGAGTTTATCGTCATCACTTGATGGACTGGAGATTTCTGCGATTAAGGAAAATCTGGAAAGGTATACAAACCTGACAAATCCTAAACGGAATTCGCCTGATAGCCGGCATAACTCATTAACAGAATAAATAAGCATAATTTATCAACCGGAATGAACATACAGATACCTCTTGCTGAAATTCTAAGGCCCAAAAACGCTGATGAATATATTGGGCAACCGCATTTGATGGCGGAGGGTACTGCATTCAGGCGAATGATTGATGGCGGTTCTGTTCATTCAATGATATTATGGGGACCGCCGGGTGTTGGCAAAACAACGCTGGCTCTTATCATCGCAAATGCGACCGGAAGGCAATTTTATACTTTAAGTGCTGTAAACTCTGGAGTTAAAGATGTAAGGGAAGTAATTGACCGGGCAGGAAAAGATTCATCGCAACCTATTCTTTTTATTGACGAAATTCATCGTTTCAGTAAGTCACAGCAGGATTCATTGCTGGGTGCTGTCGAAAAGGGAACAGTGATATTGATCGGAGCCACTACCGAAAATCCATCTTTCGAGGTTATTTCACCTTTGCTTTCCCGTTGCCAGGTCTATATTCTGAAGCCCCTTGAGGAAGATGACCTTGTAACGATTATGAACAAAGCCAAGGATACCCTGAGCGGAATTCATAGTGTAAAAATTGTAATTAAGGAAAACGAAGCCTTGATGCGGATTTCTGGTGGCGATGCCCGTAAACTGCTAAATGCCATAGATATCATAGTTGCTTCGCTGCTAACTTCTGGAAAACCAATTGAAATTGACAATGAAAACACCCTGAGCATCATTCAGCAAAACCTTGCCTTGTATGATAAATCGGGGGAAATGCACTACGATGTTATTTCTGCATTTATAAAATCGATGCGCGGCAGCGACCCGAATGCTGCCGTGTATTGGCTGGCCCGGATGATCACTTCAGGTGAAGATCCCATTTTCATCGCCCGGCGAATGGTGATTCTTGCATCCGAAGATATTGGCAATGCAAATCCAACGGCATTGGTGCTTGCAAATAATTGTTTTGATGCCGTAAATAAAATCGGTTTCCCCGAAAGCAGAATCATTTTATCACAGACAGCCATATACCTTGCATGTTCAGCCAAGAGTAATGCCTCGTACATGGCAATTGAAGACGCTATGGCGGCTGTTCAGCAATTTGGCGACCTTCCGGTGCCACTGCACCTTAGGAATGCTCCTACAAAGCTTATGAAGAATATCGGGTATGGAAAAGATTACAAATATGCTCATCAGTACGATGGTAATTTTGTAAATATTGAATTTTTACCTGAAAAAATCAAAGGCAAAAAATTATTTGATCCTGGTCAAAATGCCAGGGAGCATGAAGCACGTGAAAATTTACGGAAAAACTGGGGTGAAAAATATGGTTACTAAATAATTGGATAAAACTCTTAACTCAAAAAGCATGAACATTCTTAGCCAAATACCATTAATAAAAAATATTGAATCCGGAAACTTCTTCCTGATTGCTGGTCCTTGTGTGGTTGAAGATACTGAAAGCCCCATGGAAATTGCAAAAATACTGGTTGAATTGTCGGATAAATATCAGATCCCTTTCATTTTTAAAGCTTCTTACCGGAAAGCCAATCGGTCAAAAAGTTCTTCTCGTGAGCATGGAAATCATATGGATGGCTATCAGAAAAATTTACTGCTTGCCACTTACCCTCATACCATCCCGCCAGGAGATACGGGTTTGGATTCCCCTCATCACTAATTGTCACTATTTCGCTCCCTTCTTCAAATCCTGGATTACATACCATATTACCTCCAGACAGTGATGGGTGGACATTCGTACCTTTTTTTACCTCAATTGTCACTACTCTAAATGAACCTCGTTCTTTCCCGTCGTAAATATTAAAACCAAGTTGAGCCTTGCCATAAAAGTTCTGTCGTGGCGAATACACAATCGAAGTTGGATGTGGTCCTGACCAGGAAAGCAAATGGTGATTATTTCCTCCTGACCCGCATCCTCTGAAGTTCACGATAGTAGTAGTATCTATGGTGATAGTATCACCATCCGCATCGGATAAATCAGTTGTCGTAAAAACGGTATCAGAAAGGCTAATTGTAATCGAG
>CAIWMA010000061.1 GCA_903913645.1 uncultured Bacteroidales bacterium
CGTTTACTGTGAAATCCGTAATAGTATCGAGTTTTCTGCTGATAGTACTTGCCGCGTATTTAATTATCCCGGTCCTTCCTGTTATTGATTATTTGATACATAAGGATTATATAGCGAAGAACCTTTGCGTAAACCGCAATAAACCGCATAGTTGCTGCAAAGGGAAATGTTACCTGGTGAAACAGCTCAAAAAGACCAATGCCAATACAGAAGGTGAATCTAAAAACACAGAGAAAAGAATACAATTAAAAGACACGGATCTGTTCCTGGTTTCTAAAGCCTGGCAACCCGTTCTGCAAAAAAAGAATATTCATTATTTGATTTTCAATTCTACCAATTTTGAATTATTGGCGGCTAATGCCGTTTTTGTACCTCCGAAAACTACTACACACCCAATAGTCTAGGAATTTTTCAACGATTACAGTTTTCTAAGTAAAGTGATCCTTTACAAATCAGGATATGTAATGCTGAATGTATATTTCCCTCAGGGAACAGCTGTTGCAATGTGGAATTTATCGCAGATAATTCATCATTGGGCATTAGAAATTCTTCATGGATAGTAGTGTGTCTATTTATTTTTAAAGACAAATTACTCTCTCTCTCCCTTGGCACAGGGAGAGGATTTACTAAATTAAAATTCTGCGCTGATCTGGATAGGGTTGGTGCGTATGCGCCTAATTCAATCATTAATATGAAATTACTATCGAATGAAAAAGAAAATATACTTGTTTATAAGCTGTTTCCTGCTGCTTGCCGCAGGAACCAGGGCACAACATCTGAACGACACAATAGTGCTAGGAGGTGTTGTAATTACCGATACCCTTGTTAAGCGAACACCCTTTGTATCAACCCAGGTTTCGAAAGAAATTATGCAATCGGTTTCAACCCGCGATGTGGGGGATTACCTGCGCAGTATTCCTAATGTTGCAGGAATCCGGAAAGGAGGCGGAGCCATTGATCCTGTTGTTCGCGGTTTCAAATTCAGCCAGCTAAACGTGGTGATGGATGGCGGTATGAAAATCGAAAACGGCTGTCCTAACCGGATGGATCCGGTTTCGGCGCACGTGGAGGTGGAAGAGCTTTCTCAGATTAATGTGGTGAAAGGCCCTTTCCTTCTGAATTATGGACCTTCGCTGGGTGGAGTGATTGATCTGCAGACGGAAGATCCGCATCCGTATGCAAAATTTGAAATTCACGGAAATGCTATGTTCGGTTACGAAACCAATTGGGACGGAACTAAGGAATATTTCTCGCTTTATGGCGGGAACAGCAAAGTGTATTTCCGGGCATCGGGCGGATATCGCAAGTATGGCGATTACAGCAGCGGAAAGACTGATGGCGAAACAACTACCTATAACACATCGTTTACAAAGTATAATTATGGAGCGAAAGCCGGATGGGCCATCACCCCAAAACAGAGTATTCTGGCTGCGTACAGTGAATCGCACGGCCGTGATGTGATGTTCCCGGCACTTACTATGGACGAAAAAAGCGATGACACACGAATGATGTCTATGGATTATTCGGCAAAGAACATTTCAGAGGTAATAAAAACACTGGACGTTAAGGTTTACCGGACCAATGTCAGCCACCTGATGGATAACAGCAACCGCGAAACCTGGCAGGCAAAGCAGATGGTGGCCGATGTAGACGCAATTAATACAGGAGGAAAGGCTATACTGGGCATGAAAATAAAGAACCAGAATTTATCAGCGGGCATGGATTTTGAAAACATATACAAAGATGGTGTACGTACCATGACTATGCTGATGATGGGAACAACCTCAACAAAAAGGTTTAATCTCTGGAATAAAGCTGTTATTCAAAATGGAGGAGTGTTTGCCGGTTACAATACCAGTTTCAAATCGTTCAAACTTGATGCAGCTATGCGGGTTGATTTTAACAATGCTGATTCGGAAGATACTCTGAAGCTGATTAAAAACGGCGTGGAATATTTTAATGAAACCGCTTCGCAATTTGTAAACCTGAGTGCCAACCTGGGATTAACGCATAAAATTACGGAAAAGCTTTCGGTGTCATTAGCCATTGCCCGCGGCACGCGAAGCCCGAATATGCTGGAACGTTACATTAAACTGTTGAGTGTTGGGTACGATAATTACGACTACCTGGGCAATCCACAGCTTAAACCGGAGACAAACAACGAGGTTGACCTTACTGTAAAATACTCTGATTTGAAACTTGGAAGCATATATGTGAACGGCTTTTACTCGTATGTTAAAGATTATATTTCAGCAGAAATGCTTCCTTCGTCAGTTATTATGCCTGCAACACTTGGAGCGCCGGGGGTAAAGCAGTTTGTAAATGTTGATAACGCAACTTTTACGGGTTTCGAGCTGGGCTATACTTCTCCGCAGGCTTATAAACTTGGAGTAAATGTGATAGCAGCACTTACTTATGGCCGGATACCTGAAGTAACCAAGTATATTATTAAAGCAGGCCAGGTAACAGGTGATACAATTATAAAAAACGATGCGTTGCCTGAAATACCACCGTTTGAAACAACGCTCAGTGTAAATTATCGGTTGTTGCACGGGAAACTGGTACCAAAAGTCTCGTATCGTTTGGTGGCTGCCCAGAATCATGTTTCAGATGCTTTTTATGAGCCTGAAACGCCAGGATTTTCTATTCTGAATTTTTCGGTTGCTTACAAGGTGAGTAAGAATATTGATATCACCGCCGGTGTAAACAATATCTTTGATGTGTCATATTACGAACATCTTAACCGGAAAATTATTGGTTCAACCGAAAAACTGTATGAACCTGGCAGAATGTTTTTTGTGAATCTTAATCTATCTATCTGATGAAAATGAAATATGCCTTGTATGTTTTGGTAATCCTGGGAGCTTTATTGTTCGTGGATATATCATGTAAGAATGATACGCCTGATGCCGAAAAAACGACAGGGCATATTTCTTTTAATTTCAATCACCTGGTGGATGGATTGCCACTTCAGAAGGATATTATGAAATATGTAAATGCTGCCGGAAATCCATATGGAATTAACCAGGTTATGTACTTTATCTCGGATGTTACACTTCATAAATCGGATGGAACCAAAAGGCTGATCCAGGATTGGACCGATATTCATTACGTGGATATTGATTTGCCTGAAACGCTTACCTGGAATGTGTATGATGATATTGCCACTGGAGCATATGATTCAGTTTCCTTTATTTTCGGGATCACCAAAGAGAAAAATCAATCGTTTCGGTTTGTAAATCCACCCGAAGTTAATATGATGTGGCCCGATATTCTAGGCGGAGGTTATCATTATATGATGATTAACGGGAGCTGGAAGGACGATGCAAATGTGATAAAAAGCTTTGCTTTTCACCTGGGAATCGGGCAATTATACAAGAGCAATGTAATTGAAGTGGATTCAATTTATGCTTTCGTGCAGAATTATTTTAATGTAAAGTTGCCAAATTCATCTTTTACTGTCGAAGAAAACAAAACACGGAATATTGAAATTATTATGAATGTGGATAGCTGGTTTAAAACGCCGCTTATCTATGATCATAACTATTGGGGCGGAGCTATAATGCAGAAGCAGCCTGCAATGCAGATGGTAAAAGAGAATGGATATGATGTATTTAC
>CAIWMA010000062.1 GCA_903913645.1 uncultured Bacteroidales bacterium
AATATACTTTGCCTCACCTTTACCAACAAGGCTGCCCGCGAAATGAAGGACAGGATTGTGAAAATTGTGGGTGGCGAAGCACGCAATGTGTGGATGGGAACTTTTCACTCTGTTTTTGCACGTATTTTACGGATTGACGGACATTTGCTCGGTTATCCTCCGAATTTCACCATTTACGATAGCGACGACAGCAAGAGCCTGATCCGCAATATTGTTAAAGAGTTTGAACTTGATCCAAAAGAATATGCTGCCAATAATGTGCTTTCACGCATTTCGGCAGCAAAATCAAACCTGATAACGCCAGAGGATTACAACAGCAATGCTGAAATCATTGAGCAGGACAAGCAGGCAAAGAAACCCGCTATCGGCCAGATATATACCCGTTATCAAAACAGGCTTTTCAAATCAGGAGCCATGGATTTTGACGACCTGCTTTTCAATACCAATGTTTTACTTCGCGATCATGCTGAGATTTTATATAAATACCAGGATAAATTCAGGTACATTCTTGTGGATGAATACCAGGATACCAACTTTTCGCAATATATCATTGTAAAGAAGCTGGCTTCCCGTTTCCTTAATATATGTGTGGTTGGCGATGATGCCCAGAGTATTTATGCGTTCCGTGGCGCCAATATTCAAAATATATTGAATTTCAGAGTTGATTATCCGGAGTATAAACTCTTCAAGCTTGAGCAAAATTACCGCTCAACTCAGAACCTGGTTCATGCGGCAAATAGCATTATCGCAAATAATAAAGATCAGATTCAAAAGGATGTCTGGACCGAAAATGAAGTTGGGCAGCCTATAAAAATCATCAAAGCTACCAGCGACACAGAGGAAGGCACATTGGTTGCAAACAGTATTTTTGAGATTAAGATGAATGAGCAACTGCGAAATGATGCTTTTGCTATTTTATATCGCACCAATGCTCAATCACGATCCCTGGAAGAAGCTTTGCGCCGGCTAAATATTCCTTACAGAATTTATGGCGGTCTGTCTTTCTACAGCCGTAAAGAAATCAAGGATTTGCTGGCGTATTTCCGCCTGGCTGTAAATCCGTTAGACGAAGAAGCTCTCAGAAGAATCATCAATTATCCGCATCGTGGAATTGGTGAAACAACAATGCAAAAGATCACCATCCTGGCCGGACAAGGGAATCTTTCCATCTGGGACATAATTTCCAATCATTCTTCGTATCAACTGGGATTAGGTGGGAAAACCATTTCGGCCATCAATAGTTTTATCACTATGATACAGGCATTCGGAGCACAGCTGCAGACACGCGGTGCCTTTGAACTTGCTGAATCTATTGCCAAAGCTTCTGGTGTGATTAAGGATATTGACGAAGACAAAACCATTGAAGGCCAGGCCCGGATGGAAAATATTGAAGCGTTACTGAATGCTGTCCAGGAATTTACTGAACGCGAGCCGGGACCTGAAGAGCAAACCGGTGAAATCCGTCACCTGGATTTGTTTATGCAGGAAGTATCGCTGCTTACCGACCAGGATACCGGTGATAAAAATGATACTGACCGGGTTTCCTTAATGACTATTCACCAGGCGAAAGGGCTGGAGTTTCCTTATGTCTTTATTGCTGGTCTCGAAGAAAATCTTTTCCCTTCGTTTATGTCAATAAATTCAAGAGCCGACCTGGAAGAAGAACGCCGCCTGTTTTATGTTGCAATTACCCGTGCTGAGAAAAAGGCAACCATTTCCTATGCCGAAAGCAGGTATAAATGGGGGCAGCTAACTTTATCTGAGCCTAGCCGTTTTATTGATGAAATTGACGAGCGCTATGTCGAACGTCCCGCCCGAGCCAAATGGAACAGGCTGAGTGAAGATGTACAGCAAAAAACTACGAAACCCTCCTACCCGCCAAAACAGGTTAAACCTACCCAAGTTGAAGCCCCAAAACCAGTAACACCACCCCCCGGAAACTTCAAAAAAGTGGGCAGTTATCAGAAAGAAACTCCGGCACCTGCGGCAGCCGCCGGAAATGATGATTTCGACAAGATTCAGGTTGGAATGACTGTGGAACACGCCACCTTCGGTGAAGGGAAAGTGATAACTGTAGAAGGTTCAGGACCAAATAAAAAAGCTACAGTGCAGTTCAATGGTATTGGGCAGAAACAATTGTTGCTAAGATTTGCTAAACTTAAGTTTTAGTAATTCAACTTCCTCCGAATTTCGTTTCGCTTATCGGCTGTTTTTCCTGCTAGGAAAAGCTTAATAGTATCTTTATTTAACCTGGTTTCGTAAAACCGATTTGTTAATTCTGGTTAACAAAATGTTAAAAATAAGCCGGTTAACTACTGGTAATAAAATATTTATTTGCTGTAAATTTCATTTTCTAATTCCTAAATCTAATACATATTACTTTGATTTACAATAGTATGCAATATTACAAAACAGATTAGAACTGAAAACCAAGTTTATTATCCCTGCCTTATAATATAAAAAGTATTAAAATTATTTAATTCAGCGTAAAACAAAAATAATTCTTCCCTGTTTCTTCATTTATAAATTCTCAAACTGACCTGAGTAAAGAGGAGTTCAGATTTGAGGCAGATCAAAGATGTTTGATAACGTTCCTATAAAAGATGTGTTTAATTAGCTTGAATATTGCTACTTACAGTTAAACTAATCAAAATCTAAGGCAAAACATTACAAACACTACTCCCGATCATTCCAAAAGGGTACCTTGTAACAAAACACTGTACGTTTACCCATTCAGGCAAAATTTAGTATAGGCTCTGTGCTGCGCTGCATTTCACAATGAAATGATTGCTTTGTGCATAGTACCGGCTATCGGAATTTAATCATCAGGTGGATGAACTGTTAATTATTCGTCATTCTGGCTATTTAAGCTCCGGTATAAACAAAAAATTCATCACTGGCGAAACCAGGCAAGTCTGTGTACAAAGTTGATGAATTACAGAAAATAACGACCTTATCATAACCGGGAATACTGTCATTCCTTATATATATTGAGAACTATTTTCCGGCTATAGCCTGCCCTGTGCTGCACTCTTTATCTTACCATTACTATTCGACTTAAAGCAATTATAAGCTCAATTATGATCTCGATTTCAAACCAATATTGGGAAGAACTTCTGAATCAACTTGAAGAGTTAATACAAATCAGAATCAGCGATACAAGAAGTAGTTCTCCGGATATAAATAAAAAACGCCTGATGAAACCACTGGCTAATTTTCATACCGAATTTATAAGCAAGAGTATAGGCATTAAACTAAGCAAAGAGGAAGAACTCATTTGCCTCATTGCGCTTCTCCCCTATTTGATTCCCGGCTATTTCGATTCAGTGGTATCAAGGATTTTTCCTGATGGAACAGAATTGCAGGAGCTGGGTGGCGTTAAAGGCACAAACCACAGGGGATTTATTCCAACAGGCGAAACAGCATTGTTCCTGATTGCCGGAAGTGATCTGAATTTAAAAATGCGGGCTATGCAGTATTTTAATTCGGACCATGTTTTTTTTAAGAAAAATATCCTCCACCTTGAAAATACTAATGAAGGAGAACCTCATCTAAGCGGCCGGATTGTTCTGAATAGTGAAGTGCTTGAAAAATTGTTGTTCAAAGGAGTCAGCCGTCCAAAATTAAGCACCGAATTTCCCGCCAAGTATATCTCAACAAATCTTGAATGGAGCAATCTGGTGATCAACGAAACAACGATGATTGAGGTTGAAACCATCCGTAACTGGATTGCATATCACGAAAGTATGATCAATGAATGGGGTTTAAAAAACACTTTCAAAGCAGGATATAAAGCCTTGTTTTACGGGCCTCCCGGAACAGGGAAAACTTTCACGGCAACTTTACTCGGAAAGCAATTTAACCGGGATGTTTACCGGATTGATCTATCGCAGGTAGTTTCGAAATATATTGGAGAAACTGAAAAGAATCTGGAAAAAATATTTCAAAAAGCAGAAGACAAAAACTGGATCCTTTTTTTCGACGAAGCCGATGCTTTGTTTGGAAAACGCACATCGGTTTCCAGCGCTCACGACAGGTATGCCAACCAGGAAACATCTTATTTGCTTCAACGGATCGAAGATTTTAACGGTCTTGTAATTCTTGCATCAAACAATAAAGCCAATATAGACCAGGCTTTCCTCAGAAGGTTTAATGCGATTGTCCATTTCCCGATACCTGACCCTGTTGAACGTCTTCATTTATGGAAGATCTATTTACCTGCAAATCATGGCTTAACATCTGATGAATTACAAACCATTGCAGATAAATATGAAGTAACCGGCTCAACGATCCTGAACTCGATTCATAATGCTGCAATTAATGCATTTGCACATAAAAGGCTTATAACCATAAGCGACTTAATTGAGTCGCTTAAACGAGAGCTTAGAAAAGAAGACCGGATGCTTGATTAGATTAAAGAGTTTAAAACTGACCCTTCAAAAAGAATAGATTTATGATTTCCCAGGCATTAACATATATAGCAGCAAAAATTAATTTGGCTTTTTTCACGTCCGGCTCCAGTCCGAAAGTGATTTTAGGGAATATCGCCACATTAAATGATGCCGGAGTAGCCGAAAGCAATGTATTGTTATCGCTTATAAATATTGAAGAAGAAGTGCTATGGAGAGATCCGGATAACTTTTTTAAACGTGATTCGTCCATCGTTTACAAGAATCCCCCGATGCACTTTAACACCACAATTGCTTTTGGAGCTTACCAGCCTAACCAGAGTAATTTAGGCACGAATTACGAAGGTTCCATCATAAAAATCCAGAAAGTAATAGGATTTTTCCAACGCCAGAATGTGTTTGAACGCACCAATTTTCCTGATCTTCCGAACGGAATTGAAAAACTCAATTTCGAACTGGTAAACCTAAATCTGGAGCAATTGCATCATTTATGGTCGATGCTGGGTGGCAAATACATTCCCTCGGTAGTTTACAAAATGCGCATGGTTGCTATTGATGAAGCTCTTGAAAGCGCCGAAGCACCATGGATCACACAAATCATTATTGACGATAAAATTAAATTTCAGCAATGATAGTTTCGAATTATACCAAACTGTTCAGCATTGAGTTCCTGCACGATTTCTACAGGGATAGTGCGGATGCTTTCAGGGATAATAAACTGCGTGAAGAAATCCTGCAGGATATCAGTATCCAACCTGATGAAGCAACTCTGAAAACCATGAATGGCTATCGAATAAAATACAAGGTGCAGAAAAACAAGCTGATCTGTTTTGTTCAGACTATTGCTTCCATTGATACAAGCGGTGGCAGCCCGAAAGTAAATGTTACAAATAAACCACTGGTCTCCTTTGATGAGAATACAGTTCTCACTTTCAAAATCTTTATTAATTCAGCCCGGTTTTTAAATAACTCAAACCTCAGGCGATTTGACACAAAAGATAAAATTCTGAATTTTAGAAATGACAGCGGGAATAAACGGGATGCTCTGCTTTCTCTATCGCAAAAAATCCCGGCTTATAAAACTTCCGATACTTACAACATCGGAATGCTTGTAACCAATCCCGGCAGCTTATCATTCGAAGCCATTAAGGACAGCGATCCGGCTCATCCTCAGAATACAACGAAAATCCAGTTCTGGAGCCATATCACCGACTTCGTGCAATACGTAAACCAGGCTGATCTGGTGAATGATATAACCGGTGAAAAGTGCTTCGGGCTGATTTCAATCTCATTTAAGAAGAATCTGGCAAATGATTTCAGCCTTCTGAAGAAAAGCAGTACTGCTGCTCAGAACAATTTAATCCTGGGCAAAGAATATATAATCCATTTCAAAACAAATGCAGCAAACTAAAAATGAATGAACTAACATAAAATCCGGATACAATTTTATTAATCAATTTAACCTTAAACGCTATGTCACAAATAAATGAAACTGCAATCAGGACTCCAGGTGTTTATACAACGGAGATTCCAACCTTACCACCTTCGGTTGCGCAGGTGTCAACTGCTGTTCCGGCATTTATCGGGTATACAGCTTCCGCCCTGAACGAAATCGGGGATTCGCTGAAAAATGTTCCGACCAAAATTTTCTCGCTGAAAGAGTATGAACAATACTTTGGCTTAGCAGAAAATGAAACCGGGATCAGCGTAAACGTTGCCATTACCACCGACCCGGTTACAAGTGCCATAACCTCCATCACAGGGCAGGCAGTGATAGCAAGTCCTTCGACGCACAACATGTATTACAGCCTACGTCACTATTTCGAAAATGGCGGCGGACCTTGTTATATTGTTTCGGTCGGACCAACAACAAACACAGTTGATGCGACGGAATTACAGGTAGGGCTCACTGCTTTGGCAGCCTGGGATGAACCAACGTTGATTCTGTTTCCAGAAGGACAAGCATTGGCGGAAGCAGCTTATTACGGACTTATCGGCCAGGCAATCGATCAGTGTGCATTGTTGCAGGACAGGTTTACGTTTGTAGATGTACATCATACTTTACCTGTAGCTGCAACTCCAAACACCACCACTACTATTGCCAATTTCCGGACTGCATTTGCCAGAACCACAGATCTGAATTACGCAGCAGCTTATTACCCGAATTTACGGACAACCTTTAATTTCAGGTATCAGCAGGCAGATGTTGACGTGGCTATTTCAACTGATGGCGGAGCAGCTGTTACTTCAACTCTTGCTTCCATAAAAGCAACACAGACAGCAGTTTATAATTTGTGTATTGACAGGATCAAGTCTCAGTTAAGCCCTACTCTTCCTCCTTCACCCGCTATGGCAGGTGTTTTTGCCAAAGTGGATGGATCGCGAGGTGTTTGGAAGGCACCGGCAAATGTTTCAATTAATTCAGTTTTTGAAACCACCGATTTTATCACCGATGCTGAGCAAGGCGACATGAATATGGATGCCGGTTCCGGTAAATCCGTAAATGCCATCCGTGCCTTTAATGGCAAGAGAATCCTGGTTTGGGGCGCACGAACACTTGATGGAAACAGCAACGAATGGCGGTACGTTTCAGTCAGAAGGTTTTTCATTATGGTGGAAGAATCAGCCAAGAAGGCAACTTTCGCTTTTGTGTTCGAACCAAACGATGCCAATACCTGGGTAAAAATCAGGGCCATGCTCGAGAACTACCTGACATTGCTTTGGCGGCAAGGCGCTTTGGCAGGTGCAAAACCGGAACATGCTTTCTTCGTAAAATGCGGACTTGGCCAAACCATGACTGCACAGGATATCCTCGAAGGAAGATTAATCGTTGAAATCGGTATGGCAGCAGTTCGTCCGGCTGAATTTATCATACTTCGTTTCATGCAT
>CAIWMA010000063.1 GCA_903913645.1 uncultured Bacteroidales bacterium
ACCATGCTCAACGAAAAAGTGAAGGAAATGGGCGGTGTGCCTGTTCACGGTTCGCTTTTCGCAGTGGAGGAAGACGACGGTACTATTTTCGTGGTACAGATCAGCGGCGATAGCGGTGTTGGCAAATCGGAAATGCTGGCAGCCATGATGCTTAAATGGCTCAAGAAAGACTTACCTGGCATTCGCTCTATCAAATTGATTGCCGGTGATATGCTTCACCTGTTCCCGGACAAAGAAGGCAACCTTTATGGTATTGGAACTGAAGTTGGAGATTTTAGCCGTGTAACCGATTTTGACCCGGATTATATCCGACAATATAGGTCGTTGTTCGAAAGCAGTGCCGACAGCAATGTTGAAGACCTGAATTCGCGCTCAACCATAAGTGGGTTCTGCGATATCAGCATGCCGTTCAAAATTGATATCTGGCTTACCGCCTGGAACTACGCCAAAGAAGAAGCCGGAATTTCTCATTATTTTAACCACGAAAACTTCCTGTTGTATCGCGAATCGCACGGTGAACGTATGGAAAAAGCTACAAGCGGCGACCTGCCAAACTTCCAGCGCACATTCCTACGTTATACCGCCGACAAGAATATAGTTGAACTACTCGACCGGCATGGCAATTACCTGGATACTGTTCTGGATTGGGAATATGATGAAGATGCCAAGACTTTCTACCTGTGTTCTTCGTACAAACTAATGGATAAGATAGATGTTGAAGAGGTTGTGAATAAAGTATTTGTTGGGAAGAAGGTAAAGGAAGGCGATAAAAAATACCGAATCGATCAGGTAAAGTTCGATGTTATCAAAAACCGTTTCCGTTACGAAGCTGTTTCAGTTGATTCAGAAGACGACAAAATTGAACGTCTGCTCGATCGCAAGCTATTCCATTCATTGTTTAATGCGCTGGCTTCAACTCCGGGCGGCAATCCTTTTATTGCCGAGGAAGGCCAGGAATTGAGCCGCAATTACCTTGTCGAACTACTTAAAGGCGGTGCCGATGGTAAAGGAAAAGGACGCCACATTCAAACCGGTATCCTAAGTACTGATCTTGGTAAAAAAGGCAAAGAAATTGCCGGTCCGCAGAAGGCAGCCGAGGATCTGAAACGTTTTATACGCGAGGTCCGCATTCAGCGTCCGCAGATAAACAGGAACAAACAACTCGTTAAAGAATTGATTATCGATAAATACGGTCGTTTGTTCAAACACCACAAGCACAGCCTCGAAGTGTGGCGGTATAATTATTACCTTTTCCAGCTTGAGCAAATGCGTAAAGCGCGTTTTGTACGGATCGACAACCCGAAAGCGGAAGTGAAAGTAAACCTGAAAGGATATGAGCCCCTGGCTGCTTCACACGATTTCAGTCCGTTACTGGTAACTCCGAATATCAACGTTGAGATAAATGGTTACAGCGAAACCTACGAGCAGTTGATGCACATCCCCCATACGCTCGATTTTGCCGAAGAATTGTACCTTGCTTGCAACGATGTGTATGTAGCTTCGGGTTATAATGAAGATACCATTATCAATAACATAGTGGTTCAGTTGTTACTAGCATACGGTTATATTGATGTTGAAGATCTTTCCCGTGGCAAAATCACTGAAAAGGCAAACCGCGAAACCATTGCTTCAGCCCGCTATGCTGCTACACGAAAATACCATGAAGTGCTGAAAGTGGCAAAGGAAACTGCAAAATCAAAATCACAAAAAGGAAAGACGAAATAATCTGTCAATCATTAGTTGTTTAGAAGCCTCCCTGAAATTCAATTTCGGGGAGGCTTTTATTCTCATGAATAAATGATATTAATGCGAATATCACGTCACAACAGAATTTTGTCAAACAAATTTAGCCCAGATATAGCAAATCTTTGCTTTTCAAACAATTAGATTCGACACTTTCAGATTTGGCCTATCGATTATGCTGATGCTTAATTTAGATTAAATCACCTGACCTCGTGAAAAGCCGCAAAGGGTTTCCCTGATTAAAAAAGTTTGATACATTTGTTCAGAATTATATATCTTTTTATGGGTGCTCCAAAATCAATATCCCTGAGTAATATCAGATCAGCATTAAACTTCACAGTTCTTGTGGCCTCGCTTGGGTATTTTGTTGATATGTATGACCTTGTACTTTTTGGTATCGTACGCATCGAAAGTCTTACCGCGCTGGGCGTAAGCGGCGATGACCTTGCGACGAAAGGAGTATTATTATTGAATATGCAAATGATTGGGATGTTGATCGGGGGCATCATTTGGGGAATCCTGGGAGATAAAAAGGGCCGTATTTCGGTTTTATTCGGGTCGATAGCATTGTATTCGATAGCCAATATTGCAAACGCTTTTGTGATAGATGTTCCGGGCTATGCACTTTGTCGTTTCTTTGCAGGCGTTGGATTGGCGGGGGAATTAGGTGCAGCTATCACCCTGGTTAGCGAAATATTAAAAAAGGAAGCTCGGGGGTATGGAACAACCATTGTGGCTTCTGTTGGGATAATGGGTTCAGTGGTTGCAGGTTTTGTGGGAAATCATTTCTCATGGAAAATGGCCTACATTTTGGGTGGATTGCTTGGCCTGGTCTTGCTGGCGTTGCGGGCTAAAATGCTCGAAAGCGGCATGTTTAGTTCAGTGAAGTCAAATTTGGCCATAAAAAGAGGAGACTTTCTGAGCTTATTTACAGACAGAAAGCGGTTTTTAAAGTATTTGCGATGCATTCTGATTGGCTTGCCAATGTGGTTTGTAGTTGGGATTTTAATTATCCTTTCTCCTGAATTTGCAGTAATTCTGGGAGTGAAGGGGAATGTTTCAGCCGGGAATTCGATTATGTATGCCTATTCTGGCCTTGTGGTGGGCGACATATTGAGCGGATTTTCAAGCCAGGCACTCAAATCCAGGAAAAAGATAATCCTTGTTTTTCTTTTACTTACCTCAGTTGTCATCGGCTTTTACCTGAGTTCATCCGGACTATCGTTACATGCATTTTATGCCTTGTGCTTTGTTTTGGGCATCAGTATTGGCTATTGGGCTGTTTTTGTTACTATTGCTTCCGAACAGTTTGGTACAAACCTCAGGGCTACAGTAACCACGTCAGTACCAAATTTTGTTCGTGGTGCTGTCGTATTAATTACCCTATCCTTCCAAGCACTGAAATCTACCTTTGGACTTGTAGGTGCTGCATACCTAGTAGGATTTACAACCATAGCCATAGCCTTACTAGCCTTGTACTTTATGGAAGAAACCTATCATAAAGATTTGAATTACCTGGAAGAGTAAGCGTTAGCGGATTTTTTTATATGCCGTGACTTTAAAATCCTATGCTTCTTTCATTTATAAAGTGGAAATGTAACTAGTGAAAATGTATATATATTCAAATTCTTAGTCTCAGATACAGCTTTCGACCCTAAGTTCAGCAATTATTCAGTTCAATTCTCAATTTATAGCTGCCCTTTTTTGCAACTAGTTGTATAAAATATTATAGATATACATAAGAAGTATCGAAATTATTGTTAAATAATCATTCCGAATTGTTGTGGAGTTAAATTAATGTATAAATTTGCAGTCAAAATGCATAAAAATACATGAATTCTAAAATCGATCGCCACAATCAGATAAAAAGAATTATTCTGGATAACAAGATAGGCAGCCAGGATGAGCTATTGGATTCCCTGCGTAAAGATGGTTTTGAACTTACCCAGGCAACACTTTCACGCGATCTGAAAGAAATTCGTGTCGGGAAACTTGCAGATCCATTAAGAGGAAGTGTTTATGTGTTGCACGAACAGCTTAATCAAAACAACCGGCAAGCAAGCGTTCCTTTAATACCCGGAAACAGCGTTCTTTCTGTAGTTTTCTCATACCATTTATGCGTGGTGCGAACTTTCCCGTCATTTGCATCTACCGTAGCCAATTATATCGACAGTTCACAACTGGCCGAAATTGCAGGTACAGTTGCCGGTGATGACACGATACTGGTAATTCCGCGCGAAGGTTACTCGCAGAAAGAAATCCTTAAAGCTTTGGGATCGGTTATACCAGAAATAGAAACCAAACTGGATTAATTTCCTGAACCATCTGATCAAAAAAACAATTAATAACGAACAACAATGAGTGAAATTAAAGTGGCAGTCGCCACTCCAAACGATATTATATATGTGTCCCAGATTCTTCAAACCATTGAAGATTCGGCCAAAGTACGCGGAACCGGTATTGCCAAAAGAAAACCTGAATATATTGTAGAAAAAATTGTTCAGGGGAAAGCCGTTATTGCTACCTGCGACGATAAGTTTGTAGGTTTCTGTTACGTTGAGAGTTGGGGGAATAAAAAATTTGTAGCCAATTCAGGATTGATCGTCAGGCCGGAATTTCGTGGCCATGGTGTAGCAAAAGATATAAAACGTGCCGCTTTTAACTTGTCGAGGCAACTTTTTCCTGATGCACAGATTTTCGGACTAACAACAGCTTTGGCTGTGATGAAGATCAACAGCGAATTAGGTTATCGTCCGGTTACTTTCAGTGAACTTACCAACGACGATTCCTTCTGGAAAGGATGTCAATCCTGTGTAAACTATGATATTCTTACCCGAACCGAGCGCAAACATTGTCTTTGTACCGGCATGCTTTACAAACCGGAGTGGGAAAAACAAGGCGTTCACGAAACCATAGAGCCTGAAACCCTGGTATATCCGCTTCCCGTTTACGACCGGTGGATGAGATTCAAACAGTCTGTTTTGCTGCGTCTTCTAAACATTAAAAACGGAAGTTCTGCTAGCAGACCCGGAGATAAGAAGAAGTTATTTACTTTCTTCTAAAGAATATTTACGCGTAAAGAGATTTATTAAGCAGCTCTGTTCAGAAGTAAACACCAAAATTGCAATAATCCATTCACAAAACATATAATGACAAAAGAAAAAGCAGTACTTGCATTCAGCGGAGGATTAGATACATCTTTCTGCACCAGGTACCTAACAGTAGATAAAGGATTTGAACTTCATACAGCCATAGTAAATACGGGTGGTTTTTCAGAAGCTGAATTGCTAGCCATTGGCCAACGTGCCATTGAACTTGGTTCATCATCACATGTTACTCTCAACGTTGAGGATGAATATTACCAGAAATGTATCCGCTACATGATTTACGGGAATATGCTGAAAAATGGGACATATCCGCTATCGGTAAGTTCAGAACGTACATTCCAGGCTTTAGCAATTGCGCAATATGCCCTCGAAATCGGTGCAAAATATGTCGTTCATGGCTCAACCGGTGCCGGTAACGACCAGGTACGTTTCGACCTGGTTTTCAATATTATTGCACACGATATTGAAATTATTACGCCTATCCGCGATTTGCAGCTTTCACGAGATGCAGAAATAGAATACCTGAAAAAACAGGGCTTTGAAGCCGACTGGAAAAAGCTCGAATACAGTATAAACAAAGGACTTTGGGGAACAAGTATAGGAGGGAAAGAAACCCTGACTTCGCATTTACCCTTGCCGGAAGCAGCGTATCCTTCACAACTTGTAAAAGACGGCGAAGAAATTCTTGCACTTATTTTCGAAAAAGGAGAAGTAACGCATGTGAATGGAACGAGTTATTCACGAACGGATGCAATTCGTAAAATAGAGGCCATTGCATCTGAATATGCAGTTGGCCGTGATATGCATATTGGCGATACCATTATCGGCATTAAAGGCCGTGTCGGATTCGAAGCTGCTGCCCCGATGATCATTATAAAAGCACATCATGCTCTCGAAAAACATGTGCTCACCAAATGGCAGCAATACTGGAAAGAACAGCTTGGTAATTGGTATGGAATGCTTCTGCACGAAGGGCAATACCTCGATCCGGTGATGCGCAATATTGAAAAGTTCCTGGATGATTCTCAGGAAACCGTTACAGGTGAAGTATTTGTTAGATTGAATCCATACCGTTTCAGTATTGATGGTATAAAAAGTGACTTCGATATGATGAATGCCGGTTTCGGACAATACGGCGAAATGAACGAAGGCTGGAGTGCCAGTGATGTAAAAGGATTCACCAAAATACTTGGCAATCAATTGAAAATCCACCGGTTTGTGCAGGATAAAATCAATAAGGCTTAGGCCGGAATTAAATTTCTAACACTCTACCAATAAGAATCAATTGAATATTTCTAAAAATAAAAAAATAAAAGTAGCAATAGAAGGCGCTGCCGGTTATACGGCTGGCGAACTTCTACGCATTCTGCTGTTTCATCCTTTTGTTGATGTAAAATATGTGCATAGCGAAAGCAATGCCGGCAAACCGGTTTACGCTGTTCACAAAGACTTGCTGGGCGAAACAGAGCTTGTTTTCAACAATATTGTTTTCAGCGAAACGGATGTAGTGTTTTTATGCAAAGGCCATGGGCAGAGTGTGAAATTCATGGAGCAAAACAACCTGCCGGAGCATGTTAAGGTCATTGATCTTTCAACTGATTTCCGGGATGAAAGCAAAGATTTCGTTTATGGACTACCTGAATTGCAGCGCGAAAAAATCAAAACTGCCCGATTAATAGCTAATCCGGGATGTTTCGCCACTTCAATTGAACTGGCATTATTGCCTTTGGCCAACGCAGGATTGTTGAAAAACGAAGTTCATATCACTTCCATAACCGGTTCAACTGGTGCCGGGCAATCACCGTCAGAAACGACTCATTTCAGCTGGCGCAACAACAATGTTTCGGTGTATAAACCATTCCGTCATCAGCATCTGAAGGAGATTGGAATGTGCATTAATAAGCTGCAGCCGGGTTTCAATAAATCAGTAAACTTGGTTCCGGTTCGGGGGAATTTCAGCCGCGGCATTCTTACAAGTTGCTATACGGAATGTTCTGCAAGCCAGGCTGAGATTGATAAACTTTACCACGACTTTTATCAAAGTCATCCATTTACTGTTATCAGCCTGGAAAATCCTGATCTGAAGCAGGTTGTAAATACAAACAAATGTATACTTTACCTTGAGCGTTTTGAGGATAAACTTTATATCCTCAGCCTGATCGATAACCTTATAAAAGGTGCTTCGGGACAAGCCGTTCAGAATATGAACCTGATGTTCGGAATCGATGAAAGAGCCGGGCTACACCTAAAACCTATTGGATTCTAATTCCTGTTAATTAAAGCCTTTAAGCATAACAGCCTCAATCACAAGGTAAATTTCCTTGTATAAATATCCAAACCTACCACCAAGATGAAACCTTTTGATGTTTACCCTCTTTTTGATATTGAACCTGTTAAGGCAATAGGTAGTCGCATTTTAGATAACGAGGGTAATCAATACCTTGATTTTTACGGAGGCCATGCTGTAATTTCCATCGGGCATTCGCATCCAAAGTATGTTAAAGCTATAACCGATCAACTGAATAAAATTGCCTTTTACAGCAATTCAGTAATTATAAGCCTTCAGCAGGAAGTTGCTGAAAAACTGGGCCGTTTATCCGGATATCCTGAGTATAACTTGTTTTTGTGCAATTCGGGAGCCGAAGCCAACGAAAATGCGCTTAAACTTGCTTCGTTTACTAACCAACGAAGCAAAGTCATTGCTTTCAAAGAAGCTTTTCATGGCCGGACTTCAGGCGCGGTGGCGTGTACTGATAATCCTTCGATTATTGCTCCCTTCAATGCCAATCACCAGGTTGAATTTATCGATAGATTTGATCTGAATGCAGCCAAAGCTTCGATTGAAAAAGGAGATGTAACAGCCGTTATTATTGAGGGAATTCAGGGTGTTGGAGGAATTTATGTTCCTGAACCCGGGTTCCTTGAAGAGCTGCATGCTATTTGTAAACAGCATGGCACTTTCCTTATTTTGGATGAAATACAGAGCGGTTATGGAAGAAGCGGTAAATTTTTCGCACATCAGTATTCTTCTGTAAGACCTGATATTATTACAGTTGCAAAAGGAATGGGCAGCGGTTTCCCGATTGGCGGAGTTTTGATCAGCCCGGTTTTTGAAGCTAAATTCGGAATGCTGGGAACTACTTTTGGCGGAAATCACCTTGCCTGTGCTGCAGCGAAAGCAGTTCTGGATGTGATTGAAGATGAAAACCTTGTTAATAATGCAGCAGCAGTAGGAGAATATCTGATTGAACGTTCTAAAAATCTGAAAGGATTGAAAGAAACCAGGGGAATCGGACTGATGGTTGGACTTGAGTTTGACTTTGATATTACTCAACTCCGGAAAGATCTGCTCTTCAAGCATAAAATATTTACCGGGTATAGCGGCAAAAAGACACTTCGCCTGCTTCCTCCTCTAAGCATCAATAAAAATGATGTAGATACGCTAATTAACGCGCTCGAAGAAATACTTTCTATTCAATAACTGACTTTAACACCAAAATAAATGGCTGAAATTCTATCAGAAAAACTCACAGTTGTTAAAGTAGGCGGTGGCGTACTCGAAGATGTTTCAAGCCTGGCCGGTTTTCTGGATCGTTTTGTTGCGCTTCCGGGGTTGAAAATACTTGTGCATGGCGGAGGTCGGGTTGCAACAAAGCTTTCCGAACAACTGAATATTGAAAGCAGGATGGTTGAGGGCCGCAGAATTACCGATGCCGGTACCATCGACATTGTAACTATGGTTTATGGCGGGTTGATCAATAAGAAAACGGTAGCTGCTTTGCAGGCAAGAGGATGTAATGCCGGCGGGTTTACCGGCGCAGATATGAACCTGATTGAAGCGGTTAAACGTCCTGTAAAAGACATTGACTATGGATTTGTTGGCGATGTAACAAAGGTAAACAATGAAGTTTTAGCGATACTTTTGAAAAGTGGAATTACCCCTGTAATGGCTCCGCTTACGCATGATGGCAAAGGGCAATTACTCAATACCAATGCCGATACTATCGCTTCAGAAATTGCCGGTGCCATGTCAGGTTTATTTGAAGTTTCCCTTGTTTTCTGCTTTGAGAAGCCGGGAGTTTTAACAGATACTGACGATGATAATTCGGTAATTCCTCAAATCAATTCAACTTCATATAAAACATTCAAAGAAGAAGGAATTATCCATTCAGGTATGATTCCTAAAATTGACAATAGTTTCGACGCGCTTCAAAAAGGCGTGAAACAGGTAATAATTACAAGCGCTTCGACGCTTGATTTAAATTCAGGAACCCGAATCTCCTTATGAAAGAAATACTATATACTGAAGCACTCGAATTGCTTAAAAACCTGATCCGGATTCCTTCGTTCAGCAAAGAAGAAAATCTGACTGCCGATCTTATCCAGGAATACCTCGAAAGTAAAGGACAAAAATGCAACCGGCATATGAATAATGTGTGGGTGGTTCATCCTGATTTTCACCCGGGCCGTCCGACTATTCTGTTAAATTCTCATCACGATACAGTAAAACCAACCAGTTCCTGGACGTTGGATCCTTTTACACCGACCGAAGAGGATGGAAAGCTGATCGGCCTCGGAAGCAACGATGCCGGCGGTCCGCTTGTATCGCTAGTGGCAACGTTTTTGTATTTTGCCCAGAAACCAACGTTGAAATGGAACCTGATTTATGCTGCTACTGCTGAAGAAGAAATCTCAGGACATCATGGGATTGAATCCATCAAAAATCAGATAGAGCCAATTAGTCTTGCCATTGTTGGCGAACCTACTACCATGGAACTTGCCATAGCCGAAAAAGGACTGATGGTTCTCGATTGCAAAGCAGCGGGTCGCCCGGGACATGCCGCCCGCGAAGAAGGTGAAAATGCAATTTACAACGCAATGCCTGATATGGAATGGATACGTACGTATCAGTTTCCGAAAGTTTCGAAAGTGCTCGGCCCTGTTAAAATGAGTGTAACGCAGATTAAAGCTGGCTATCAGCACAACCTGGTTCCTGATGTTTGCGAGTTTGTGGTTGATGTCCGTCCGAATGAACATTACAGCAATGCCGAAACGCTGGAAATTATCCGGCAAAATGTTAAATGTGAAGTTACTGCCCGATCACTCAGGTTAAATTCATCTTTTATTGGTGATGATCATCCACTGGTAAAAATTGTCAAATCAATGAATATAGAGTGTTACGGTTCCCCAACCAGCAGCGACCAGGCCGTAATGCCGTGGACTTCGGTAAAAATGGGTCCCGGCAAATCGGCCCGTTCGCATACTGCCAATGAATTTATCTATCCTGAAGAGATTAAAAATGGTATTGATGTGTATATCGAAATCCTTGAAAAACTGGAATTCTGATTTGTGTTTGTACCTTTGTTTTTGAAAAATATTAAAGTAATCTGCTATGAAGCTTTGGGATAAAGGAATACCTGTAAACGAAATCATCGAAGCTTTTACCGTTGGTCGTGACCGGGAAATGGATCTGTACCTAGCCGAATCGGATGTGCTGGGAACCATCGCTCATATAACCATGCTCGAAACCATTGGTTTGCTTGCAAAAGAGGAATTGTCAGCACTAAAGAAAGCTCTCGTTGAAATCTACAATGAAATCAAAAAAGGCGATTTTGTTATAGAGGCAGGAGTTGAGGATGTGCATTCACAGGTTGAACTGCTGTTAACACAAAAGTTGGGAGATACAGGAAAGAAAGTCCATTCAGGCCGTTCACGCAACGACCAGGCGCTGGTTGATATACGGCTTTTTACACGCGACAGTTTGCTGGAAATTGCTAATGATATTCAAGCACTTTTTACGGTCCTTCAAAACCAGAGTGAAAAATACAAGGAAGTCCTTTTGCCTGGCTACACTCATTTGCAGGTTGCCATGCCATCATCTTTTGGGTTGTGGTTTGGCGCTTATGCTGAAGCCCTTGCTGACGATCTTCAGTTGCTTTCTTCTGCATATAAAATCAACAATCAGAATCCTTTGGGTTCCGCAGCCGGATATGGTTCGTCATTCCCGTTGAACCGGACTTTGACAACTCAACTTCTTGGATTTGATGATTTGAATTACAACGTGGTTTATGCACAAATGGGCCGTGGAAAAGTAGAGCGGATAACTGCATTTGCTCTTGCCAATCTGGCTTCTACAATAGGTCGTATGGCAACCGACCTCTGTCTTTTTATAAGTCAGAATTTTGGTTTTATCACTCTTCCGTCTGAATTTACTACCGGCTCCAGCATTATGCCGCATAAGAAAAATCCGGACGTTTTCGAGCTGATACGGGCAAAATGCAACAAGTTTCAATCCTTACCTGTCGAAATTGGTTCTATCCTCGGTAATCTTCCTTCGGGATATTTCCGTGATATGCAAATTATAAAAGAGTCATTCCTGCCAGCTTTAACCGAAATTCAGACCATTGTCCGGATTTCAGCCTTTGCCATCAATAAGGTAAGCGTGAATACTCATATTCTTGACGACCCCAAATACAATTATTTATTTAGCGTTGAGGAAGTTAACCGCCTGGTCCTTTCCGGAACACCTTTCCGGGATGCTTATAAAATAGTTGGCAAACAAATTGAAGACGGGAATTTTAACCCTGAAATCAAGGTTCAGCATACTCACGAAGGAAGCATTGGAAATCTGTGTAACGATAAAATTGCTGAGAAATTTGCACTAATTTATTCGGAATTTGACAAAGTGAAGGTTGATATCGTTAAGGCAGAATTACTCAAATAATCACTATAGTCAAAAAAGGCAGCCAATTAGCTGCCCTTTTCCATCAACGATTTCCATCAATTTTCTCCCCTCACCTTGTCGCCCTTCCCCCCTTCACTAAATTGAAAAGAAAATTTTCAATAATCTTAGAGTTTCTTAATCTTAATATTCCTGTACCACACATCATCGCCGTGATCCTGGAGTCCGATAAATCCTTCTGGAGCGGTATCAACGAAATAGTTGAAATCCTTAAACTTGCTGTTGGCACACATTTTCTTCCAGTCGTCGGTCCAGAGGTGATATTCAAGAACCTGAACTCCATTCTGGTAATGTACAACGGTGCCCCTGTAAACCATAATTTTAACAGTGTTCCATTCACCTACAGGTTTTGCATTCTGTGGTTTAGCAGGAATCAGATCGTATAATGATCCAGCCTGGCGGTTTCCGTCAACACCCAATTTAGCATCAGGATGCTTGAGGTTATCCAGCACCTGCATTTCGGGAGCGCTTTTCCAGATCGGTTCACCGGGAATTTCCTGCGCCAGGTAAAAAATACCGCTATTGCCGCCTTCCGAAATTTTCCACTCGAGGGTTAGCTCGAAGTTTTTGTATTTCTCTTTGGTAATTATATCGCCGCCTTGCCCGGCTTCTCCTTTACCGGAACCGATACAATGTAATGCGTTGTCATTGATCACCCAACCTTTCGGGAAATCGGTTTTGTTGTATCCACGCCATTGATCAGTGCTTTTACCGTCGAAAAGTAAAATTACTCCGTCCTTCTTTTCCTGGGGAGTAAGCGTATTCAATTCTTGAGCCTGTATATTTTTGCAGAAAATTGAAGCTGCAAAAAACAGGGTGATAACTATGATTTTTTTCATTTTAATTAACTTTTAATGTTATTTCAGATCTGTTATTTTTAATTGAATTATAGTGACCAACCAGCCCGATATGTATGTTTAATATACTCTTCAGCGGCTTGTTTTGCATTTATGGTATCGTGTTTGGTGTCAAAATTCGGATGTCCGTCGATAATAGTGAATTTATCACTTTTCACAATTTTAATTTCGTCGGTATCGCTGATATTGGTAAATCTCATGTTTTCACCGTCCCATTCCAGTTCGCGTTTCAAATCCTGGAGCCTTACAGCCACAACGCCCATAACTACCATTTCATTCATTGGGCCTGAATAGCCGAAGTTTGATGTGGTTTCAACCCTGTTTTCAGGGGTTTCCTTGCAGGCACGTACCCAATCCATTTCGTGGCCTCCTTCAATTCTACGCATTTGTTTTTCAGGGCGTTTGTAGCTCTTGTCATAATCCAATGGCAGCAGGAACGGATCTTTCCCGTAACAGCCTGTCATGATCTTACCTTTCGAACCAATCAATAGGCAGCCTCCATTGGTATCGCGGCCCATAACTTCGCCTGCCGGCAATTCTTCGGGGCGTGGAGGTAGCAAGCCGCCATCCCACCAGGTTACTTTAACCTCGGGCATTTTTGCATGCTGGAATTTTTCTCTTTTTGGAAATTTGTAGGTTACTGTTTGAGCTAGCGGAGGTGATTCAGTGTTGAATAAGGATGAACTTCCCTGTACCTTGGTTGGGTATTTCAGTTTAAGCGACATGAAAATCGGGTCCATAATGTGGCAGGCCATATCTCCCAGTGCACCCGTACCAAAATCCCACCAGCCACGCCAGTTCCAAGGAGTGTAAATCGGGTTATATGGACGTTCTTTGGCAGTTCCGAGGAAAAGATCCCATTTCAATGTATCTGGAATAGCAACGACGTCTGTCGGGCGTTCAAGTCCTTGCGGCCATATCGGGCGGTTGGTCCATGCATGTGCTTCGTGAACCTCGCCGATAGCGCCATCCCAAACCCATTCGCAAACCTGGCGGATTCCTTCGCCTGAATTACCCTGGTTCCCCATTTGGGTAGCAACTTTGTATTGTTTTGCAATTTCAGTCATCTGACGCGATTCCCATACGGCATGAGTCAGCGGTTTCTCGCAATATACATGCTTGCCCAGTTTCATGGCGTTTATGCTGATAATAGCATGGTTATGATCAGGAGTTCCAACAACAACTGCGTCAATAGAATCCCTCATCTCGTCAAACATGATCCGCCAATCGTAATATTTTTTAGCATTGGGATAATCGCCGAAAATACCGGCGGCATATTTCCAATCTACATCGCACAAAGCAACAATATTTTCGCTGCTTACAGCACGGATAACTCCACCACCACGGCCGCCAACGCCAACGCCGGCAATATTTAATTTATCGCTGGGCATACGGTGGCCCAGACCCGAAATTACATGGCTCGGCAGAATGATAAATCCTGCAGCTGCTGTAGCCGTTGTGCGTATAAACGAACGGCGGTCAATACCTGTGGTTTTGTTTTCTTCCATAGTTTTGGTTTTTGAATGGAATTTATAGTAAATGTTTTTGAATGTATTTGGAACTTTGTTCAGTACAATAAATTGGTGTTCCTTCTGAATATTGTTCCTGTTCTACAAAGAAACGCTTTAATCCGGCTTTTTTTGATTGCTTCAGCAGGTCTTTGAATTTAATCCTTCCGTTTCCAATAATGCAACTATCGCCGTCATTACCCATATCTTTTATATGCCATGTCTGGAAACGGCCGGGATATTTTTCAAAATATTGTAATGGATCTTGGCCACCTTTTACCACCCAGAATATGTCCATTTCGAATGAAACAAGGGCAGGGTTGGTTTCTGTAAGAAGGGTATCGTAAGGAAGCTTTCCCTCAACAAGTCTGAATTCATGATTATGGTTGTGATAACCAAAGTTTATGCCTGATTTCTTTGTTATTTCCCCGATCTGGTTCATTTCCTGGGCAACTTTTTTGTAATCATCGAGCGTTTTATCAGGTCTGCCGCTGAACGAAGGCAAAATCAGGTATTCAAGTCCTGCTTCAGCAGCTTTTTCGCTGTATTCGGATGCATTTGCTGCAGTAATTCCTGTGTGGGTACTGGTGATATCCATGCCCAGATCGTTGCACATTTTCCGGAACTCACGCACGGATTTGCCAAAAAAATTACCATCAAACCCATAAGGCTCAATGCTATTGTATCCGAATTTACTAACTGCAGTTAAGGTTCCAATAAGATCATTCCCTATTACATCACGCAATGTGTAAAGTTGCAACCCGATTTTCATTTTTCTGTGTTTAGTTGTTTCATTCTCAGCCTTTACAGAAGTGGTTGCTAACACACCGGAAACCAGGGTGATGCTTTTGAAAAAATCACGTCGTGATGCCATGTTATTGATTTTTAAATGCTTGTATAATCTTTCTTTGGGCCATTTACTTTCTTCTCAGTTTAATCAGTAAACAAGGGTAAAGTCGGTGGTCTTAAAGTTGAATAATTTTTTTCTCTTTTTCACTTTGGCGGGCAGCTTCAATTATCCGGATATTGAGTAATGCATCTTCCGGTTTCACTACTGTTTCGGCTTTATGAACGATTACATCGTAAATATTATCGAAAAATGCCATGTAATTGCCTGGCAGAGTTTTATAGCGGCCGCGGAATTCCTTTCCCGGAAGTACTGTATTCAAAATGCCACGCTGGCTTGCCGGTTCAATGCCAAATCCTCTGCTTCCTGGTTTATCTCCTTTGCGAAGCTGGGCCTCCTGGCTGTCCAATCCATATTTTACAAACGAACCTTGCGTTCCATGAACCTGGAAACGCGGTCCCGCTTCTTTAACGAAAACACTTGCTTTCAGCGTCACATTCAGGTTGGGATAAATTAGTTTAAGATCAAAGCTGTCGTCGGTCACGCTGCCTTCGCGCTGGTTGAACAGCCTGCAGAAAACGCCTTCCGGAACACCAAAAAGGCTTACTGCCTGATCGATAAGATGAATTCCCAGGTCAAAAAGGGTTCCGCCCCCGGCTTCCTGTTGATACCTCCAAGCAGCCCGCGAAATTTCTGGAGTAAAACGGTCAAACCGCGATTCATAATCAATAACTTTTCCGAATTTTCCTGATGCAATTAATTGTTTTATGGTAAGCAAATCACTGTCCCAGCGGCGGTTATGAAAAGGGAATACAAGCTTACCTGATTTGCGGGAAATATCTATAAGATTTTGAGTTTCAGTACTATTGACTGTAAACGGCTTTTCAACAATTACATGCTTGTCTGCCAGCAAAGCAGCACTAGCGTGAGAAAAATGAAAACTATTCGGGGAGCAGATTATTACAAGGTCAATCTCAGGATTGGCAAGCAATTCGTCAAATGATGGAATTATTCTGGTTGAAGGATATTTTTCACCTGCTAGAGTTCCTGTAGTTACAATGGTATGCAGATTAAAACGGGTACTTACATCAATAAACGGAGCATGGAAAACCTGCCCGGATAGACCAAATCCGACAATGCCAACATTTAATACAGGGTTACTTTTATCTGATTTGGTTTTTATTGTTTGCATTTTCGTCTAAGTCTTAATCGCCACTATAAATTTTTGACAACTATTAACGATTTCTAAATAGTCATTAATGGATTCACTTTAAACTATCACTTCCTTCTCCTTGTCCCAGTATGTTCTGCGGCCTTCTTTATACGATATGGTTCCCATATGCGCCGTCATTGCTTCCTCAAAAGCCTGGTCGATATTGCAACTGGGTTGTGCTCCGTTTCCTGCCCTGATACAATTTATCCATTCGCGTAAATGGAGATGTGTGGTGTCAACAGCTTTTCCATCGCGATAGGTGTATAAGAGACCACGGCCGGCAAAATATTTTTCGGTCGGTGAAGTAATGGCATCAACAGCTCCCTGGCCGGGCACATAGGAATATATTGGTTTGAAAGGTTCAACAATTCCTTGTTTCAGTTTTTCCTTGTACCGGGTAGATTGAGGATCAACACTTACAATCAGGGTATCGCTTAATTCAAGATATGCATCATGGCCCATGATAACTTTCCCGCGGTTTTTCTCGCTGGCAAGCGTAGCACTGTATAAAAGAGTGAGATCTCGATCAGCATATTCCATCGCCATGTTGAGCACATCGGGAACGGTGCGGCCATCTTTAAAGAAATAAATTCCACCTGAAGCCATCGCTGAATTTGGGATGCCCAGGTTAAGAATCTGGTTCAGTGCATCAAATTCGTGAGTGAACAAGTCGCCACTGAGGCCGGTGCTGTAATCCCACCAGCAACGCCAGCGAAAAAATCGTTCAAGGCTGAAATCATGCCAGGGTGCCTGCCCGATAAATTGTTTCCAGTCGATGGTTTTTTCGTTCGCTTCTTTGGCAATTTCATATACCCAGGCTCCGTTGGGATCGTTGCGGTTGGTACATACTTCAATCAATGAAATTTTACCTATTACATCCTGTTTGATAAGTGAACGTGCTACATTATAGCTTTCAGTCTGCCGTCCCTGGTGACCAAGCTGGAATACAATTCCGGTTTCTTTTACTGTTTTGCGGATTTCGTATGTTTCGGCTACAGACCATGAAAGTGGTTTTTCGCAATATACGTGTTTTCCATTACGGGCAGCCTCAAGAGCAATCGGAACGTGCCAGTGATCGGGTGTAGCAATCACCACCGCATCCACATCCGGCGAAGCAATTAATTCTTTATACGTTGTAAAGCGTTTCGGCGCATCGTCCATATTGCCGCCTTTACCATTGCGGTGAACATTGGCTCCTGCAGTAATAGCCTTTTCGGCATTTTTATCGAACACATCACAAATGGCCGTAATCTTGATATTCAGGTTATCCTGTGCCCTGAAATCTTCAAGATACTGAACCCAATATTTGTCCGTTTTGCCTTTTTCAGTATACTCGTCAATTTTATCCGGATTTACAAAACCCATTGCTTTCATTAAGTAGCCGCCCCGCCCACCGGTGCCAATAATTCCGATCTTCAGAGTTTTGCCTTCAATCAACGGAGGGATTCCACTTTGTATTTCCGGCTTTATATCGCTTAAAAGACTCGAATTGCGTTTTTCGGCTTCGGCTTTGTTTCGAAGTAATCCATAGCCAATTACTCCAACAATGGGTAGGGCCGCTAATCCAGCTAATATGTCGCGGCGGCTTATTTTTTTAGAATTATTCTCCTGATTTTCTTGTGCCATTTACGCCAGAAATGAATTGTTGTTTTTCATCAATCGATGTAATCCAAACATATTTGATGTCGGGAATGCATAAAGTACCAATAATGCAAATAACTCAATCAATGTTTTGTTGATTAAAAAATAGCTGCCGTCGGATGGGAACAAGTATTGAATTCCTGGGAATGCAGGATGCGACAGGTAATACAAGAGCAACAAGAACATAGCAGCCAGGCTCGAAAAGCGGGTAAACAATCCTACAATCAGAGACAATCCTATAAAGGCGAGGCCCCAGGCATTTGCAGTATCAGAAATGGCAAGCAGTGTTTGGCTCCCTGCGATAAATTCAAAGAATCCTTTCATGAAACCGCCTGAATCAAGTAAATATGATTTTGCCGTCCAGTGAGGATTAAGGATTTTCACGCCTCCTTCGTAGAGAAAATGCCATCCGATTGTAATTCTTAGTATTACAAGCACAACTGACTGCAGTTTGGTATAGCGCATAGGGCTTTTATTTGCCTCACAAACCTACTGAAAAAGGGATTTACTTTAACGGAACTTTGAAAAATATTTCTGTAAGTTTTTGACGTTATTCTGATTCCCCGTAACTAAAAGTTCCCTCATTATCAGGCTAAACAGGCCATGCATTCCCAAACAGCGGGTAATAGTTTTTACAATTCAATTTCTTCACCAGCAACCGGAATTCCGATGTTGCTGAAACCTTTAAGTTCAAGAGTCCTTTTATATGAAGTTTGAGCTTCATATTCCCCATGAACAAGGAAAACCCTTTTAACCATAGAAGTATCCTGGCATGATAGGTAAGCTGCCATTTCGCTGTAGTCGCCGTGTCCTGAAAACGCTTCAATTCGTTCTATTTTAGCTTTAACAGAATGCCTGACACCAAATATTGATACCTCATCAGCTCCATTCAGAATTCTTGCGCCCAATGTATTCGGGGAGCAATATCCTACAGCCAGGATGGTATTTTTCGGATTTTCAATATTATTGGCCAAATGGTGTTTAATCCGTCCGGCTTCCATCATGCCTGATGCTGAAATAATTACACAAGGTTGCTTGTTGTCATTCAGTTTTTTTGATTCTTCCGGACTTTTAATATAAAACAGCGAATTAAATCCAAAAGGATCAGGATCAGTCAGCATTTCGTGAGCAACATCAGCATTCAGGATATCAGTATGCAGCCTGAAAATATCGGTAGCGTTTACAGCCAAAGGGCTATCTACATAAATATTCACTTTCGGCAATAATCCTTCGTTGAAGAACTTATTCAGGGCATACACTACTTCCTGCGTGCGGCCAATGGCGAAAGAAGGAATAATTACCTTCCCGCCTCTATCAATGCAGGTTTCGCGAATCACACGAAGTAGTTCGCCTTCAGCTTCCTGTAAATGCGGATGAAGACGATTTCCATACGTTGATTCTGTAATAAGGTAATCACATTGCGGAAATGGCTGAGGTGATCTCAGAATACGGCTTTCAGGACGGCCGATATCGCCGGTATATGCAATGCGTGTGGTTTTGCCGTGTTCTGTTATTTCGAGCAATGCTGTTCCGCTACCAAGCATATGGCCGGTATTGGTAAACTTTACCTTTATATTGCTATCAATCTGAAACTTGCGCTCGTAGGCAACACCGATAAATAATTCCATACATGCACGTGCATCTTTTTCTGTATAGATGGGATCTACTGGTGGAAGTCCTTTTTGTACACGACGTTTATTGAACCATTTTACATCACCTTCCTGTATATGGCCACTATCAACAAGCATAATGGCACAAAGGTCACGGGTGGCACTGGTGCAAATTACCGATCCGCGAAAACCGAGGCTGTAAATATATGGGATCAGGCCCGAATGATCAATATGAGCATGGGTAAGAATAACATGATCAATCGTAGCCGGGTCGAACATCAGGTTTCGGTTCATGCCATCGGTTTCAAGGCCTTTGCCCTGGAACATTCCACAATCGAGTAGGATTTTCTTGCCGCTATCAGTGGTTATGAGGTGTTTACTTCCGGTAACTTCGCGGGCGGCGCCGATAAATTTTATTTTCATGAGTATAGTAATTTAAGTAACTTTCAAACGACATTATTAGCCACTTCAAATGTAGGCAATTTCGATATTACAAATGACTTCAGTTTGTTTTTCCAACTAAAGTATTCGGGATTGTATTTTTCTACCTGGCAAAATAGGGAAAATGATCAGTAATGTAATTATTCAGGCAGTGGCAGGTTTTTGCCCTTAAAAAATCGATACTTTTGAATTGTTTAACTCAGCAGGCTTCTTATGGTTCTCAATTATATCTGGATTGCTTTTTTTATCATTGCTTTTATCGTTGGCCTCATCAGGCTGATCTTCTTTGGGGACACCGAAATTTTTCCTCTTATGATGAACGGCACATTCGATATGGCAAAAACCGGTTTCGAAATATCTATCGGGCTGACAGGAGTAATGACTTTATGGATGGGCCTTATGAAAGTCGGGGAGACAGGCGGCATTATCGGGCTGATGTCGAAGGCAGTCGGGCCTTTATTCCGACGGCTGTTTCCGGAAATCCCCAAAGATCATCCAGCCATAGGTTCCATGATGATGAATATTGCTGCCAATATGCTTGGCCTCGACAATGCGGCGACGCCGTTGGGTTTAAAAGCTATGACTCAGCTGCAGGAACTGAATAAAGACAAGGATACAGCCTCCAATTCGATGATCATGTTCCTTGTGCTTAATGCTTCTGGTCTTACTATTATTCCAATAAGTATAATGGTTTTCCGGACCCAGGCTGGGGCAGCAGATCCTTCTGACGTATTTATTCCTATACTGCTGGCTACTTTTTGTTCAACACTTACGGGAATCATAGCTGTTTCGCTTTATCAGCGGATCAATCTTTTCAATAAAGTAATACTGCTTTATCTTGGCAGCTTCACGCTGATTGTTTCCGGCATTATCTGGTATTTCAGCACTATCAGCCAGCAACAAATTAATACAATTTCTTCTGTGTCGGGAAACCTTATTTTGTTTACGATTATTGTTTCCTTTATTGTTTTAGGCCTGGTAAAACGCATTAATGTGTATGATGCTTTTATCGAAGGGGCCAAAGAAGGTTTTGGAATTGCTGTTAAAATCATTCCCTATTTAGTGGCAATCTTGGTTGCTGTCGGTGTTTTTCGTACTTGCGGGGCGTTAGATTTCCTTGTAAAAGGCATAGGCCATCTGGTTGCAGCCATGGGAATAAATACAGATTTTGTTGATGCTTTACCTACGGCTTTTATGAAGCCGCTAAGTGGTTCCGGGGCGAGGGGAATGATGGTCGATACCATGCATACATTTGGTGCCGATTCATTTGCAGGCCGACTTTCCTGCATTTTTCAGGGTGCTGCGGATACTACATTTTATATTGTGGCAGTCTATTTCGGATCAGTGGGAATAAAAACTACACGTTATGCTATAACGGCAGGTTTACTTGCTGACCTTGCAGGAGCAATTGCAGCCATTTTTATAGCGTATTTGTTTTTTCATTAAGGTTCTATAAAGCAATATACTATGGATCAGGTTAACTGGGGGATAATTGGCTGTGGAAATGTCACAGAGAAAAAAAGCGGTCCGGCATTCAACAAAATTGAAGGTTCGAAACTTGTAGCTGTGATGCGGCGCAATGCCGCTCAGGCCGAAGATTATGCCCGGCGTCATGGTGTTTGCAAATTCTATACTGATGCCACCATGTTGATCAACGATCCCGAAGTAAACGCAGTGTATATTGCAACTCCGCCTGACAGCCATGCAACTTATGCAATTGAAGCTATGAAAGCAGGTAAAGCGGTGTACGTTGAGAAACCAATGGCACGCACCATTGCCGAATGTGAGGAAATGATCCACGTTAGTGAAGAAACCGGACAGCCTTTGTTTGTAGCATATTACCGGAGACGGTTGCCGTGTTTTTTGAAAATTAAGGAATTGATTGATGACAAGGTGATTGGCGATGTAAAGTGCCTTCACGTTCAACTTCATAATCCTTTAAGACCTGAAGAAATTGATCCTCGGGAAACACCCGGATGGCGGGTTTTTCCTGAAATATCCGGCGGCGGGCATTTTCACGACCTGGCATCCCACCAGTTCGATTACCTTGAATATCTGCTGGGGCCTATCAAGGAGGCAAAAGGCATATCACTTAACCAAGCCGGTAAATACCCTGCAGATGACATTGTTACAACCACTTTTCTTTTCGATTCAGGCGTAGCCGGAACTGGCTCCTGGTGTTTTTCTGTTCCTGAGAACTTAAAAACAGATTCAACTGTTATTATAGGTTCAGAAGGGAGAATCACCTTTTCGTTTTTCGAACACCAAAATATTTATGTTGAACTAAGCGATGGCAGCCAACAGCAATACAATATTCCACATCCTGAAAATATTCAGCAACCGCTTATACAGGCAATCGTTGATGAACTGCTCGGGAAAGGCATATCTCCCTCAACAGGGAAAACAGGCATTCGTTCAACCATAATTATGGAATGGATTACTTCCAAAAACAAATAAGTGAACTTAAAGTAGAAAAGAGCAGGTATAGCTCATTGTTTAACTGCCTTATACGAGTAAAAAAGATATAATCTTACGCAATTGATTTAATATGAAAGCTTCACAATCATTAAAATGCATTTTTGTTTTGTTTTTGTTTCCGATGCTGCTCCGGGCTCAACCTGCCAAACAAAGCAATGGGCAAAGCAGCTATCTGAGTAGTTATGAAAGCAAAACACTATCGCCGGCTGAAAATCCAAGATTACTGCCTTATAACCGTTGGATTGATCCTGCAGGTACGCAGTTGTTTTTTGGCGATCCCAGCCTTGAGAACCATGCACTGGATGTGGTTTTTTCTCCTGACAAAAAGTGGCTGGCAGTAGAAGGGCGTTATGAAATATTGATAATTTCTCCTCAAACCAATAAAGTAGTTGCATCCTTGTCTCTAAACAAGATTTTCAAGGAACAGAATCTAATGAACACTTTCTCCGGTTTATGCTGGAAGCAGGAAGGCAATCGATACAAGTTGTTTTTTGGCGCTGCAGGCTATTCAAACAATTCATTCATTGGTGAAGCCCTATGGGAAAATGAAAAATTATCAGGAACTGAATTTTTAGCCTTTGCAGCTGAAAAGCCCGCGACAGTTGCCATTCCGAATGAGATGATCGTAGAAAGGGAAAATGGCAAGGAATATCTGTACATTGTATTGAATGGCAACAATACATTAGTGAAAATGGATCTGGCCTCAAAAGAAAAGATCTGGACTACGCAGGTTGGTGTAGCTCCTTTCGGGATTGTAATGGCAAAAGGTAAAATTTATGTAACCAACTGGGCCGGAGGAATTCCGGACAAAAATGATCAAAATGTAGCCGGTGTGCCATGGGGCAAAGCAAAAGTTGATCCGGTTAACGGGGCCACACGCGAAGGAAGCGTTTCCGTTTTGGATCCAAAATCAGGGAAGGTGCTGAAAGAAATCCTTGTAGGGCTTCATCCGAATGATGTGGTGGCAAGTAATGACGGCAAATTTGTTTATGTAGCCAATGCTAACAGCGACAATGTGAGTTCAATATCTACCACAACAGATCAGGTTACCGAAACGATTTCAGTGAGGCTATCTCCTGAAAAAAATTCATATTGGGGTGATTCGCCTAATGGACTGGCCATTTCACCGGATGATAAATTTCTGTTTGTAGCCAATGGCATGGACAATGCTGTTGCCGTGGTTAATCTGGGTGATAAATCAAGTAGTTTTACTGGTAATAAAGTGAGTGTAATTAAAGGATTTATACCGACGGGAGCTTATCCCGGAGCTATTGCAATTTCTGAGAAAAACCAATTAGTAGTGGCGAATATTGAGGCCGAAGGAGCACAAGTCCCTACAAACACAGAAGGTTCAGCCAAGCCAGGGTACAATTCACACAAAATGTTAGCCTCGGTTTCAATAATTCCTTCACCCACCGAAAGCGAATTGAAGGCATATACCAAAAACGTTGAAGGGGCACAGCAATTTTGCCGTTTAGCACTCACAGCTAAAATGCCCAGAAAGCAAGTTAAACCGGTCGCTGTTCCCGAGCGGATTGGAGAGCCATCCCTATTCAAACATGTATTATATATCATTAAGGAAAACCGCACCTATGACCAAATTTTAGGTGATATGAAAAAAGGTGATGGAGATCCGGCACTGACTATTTTTGGAGAGAAAATCACGCCAAATTCTCATGAACTTTGTGATAAATACATTTTACTGGATAATTTTTATGCTTCAGGCAAATGCTCCGCCGAAGGTCATCAATGGACCGATGCCTCTATTGTAACCGACTATATCGAAAAAGATGTACGCGCCTGGTTCCGTAGTTATCCGCATGTGCAGGAAGATGCGTTGGTGTATGCGCCAACAGGATTTCTTTGGGACAATGCGTTGAAACACGGTAAAAATACCAGGATTTATGGAGAAGCGTCAACTCCCGAATACAATGATAAATTTACCTGGACATCTATATACAATGACTTCCTGGAGCACAAAAAATTCGAATTCAAAAATAAAACCACGATTAAACCTGTCGAAAAAATATTGAGTGA